>SKWJ01000023.1 GCA_007128995.1 Paracoccaceae bacterium | reverse complement strand
TCCAACTTTGGTGTCCCGGGGCTTGGCCTGAAGCGCGGTCTGGGCGAGAACCGCGTTATTGCTCCCTATGCGACGGCGCTCGCGGCAATGATCGACCCTGCTGCCGCGATGCGCAACTTCGCTCGCCTGTCTGAAATCGGTGCCGAGGGGCAATTCGGGTTCCATGAGGCCATCGACTTCACCCCGGCGCGTGTGCCTGCCGGGGCGCAGCATGCTACCGTGCGCAGCTTCATGGCGCATCATCAGGGGATGACGATCACGGCCATCGCCAATTGCGTTCAGGAGGGCCGCCTTCGCCACCGCTTTCATTCCGAGCCTATGATCAGGGCCGTGGACCTGTTGCTTCAGGAACGGGTCCCGAGGGATGCCTCGCATGCGCCCCCGCGCGCCACAGAGGTTCTGGTCGCCTCGCCGCTCCATGAAAATGTGCCTGTCGTGCGACAGTTCCCTGATCCGTTCAGCACTGCCCCCACAGCGCATCTGCTCTCGAACGGGAACTACGGCGTGGTGCTGACACCGGATGGGGCGGGCTTCAGCCGCTGGCGCGGCCTTGCGGTAACGCGCTGGCGGGATGATCCTACGACAGCGCAACATGGATCTTATATCTTTCTGCGTGACCGGGCGTCCGGTGCGCATTGGTCGGCAGCCCTGCACCCTGTGGGTGCCGATGCTGCCTCGCACAGTGCAGAGTTTTGCGAACACCATGCCGCATTTACGCATCAGGGCGGGGAACTCAACACACTAACCGAAGTTGTCATCTCCGCCGAGGACGATGCCGAGGCGCGGCGTGTCACACTCACCAACACCGGTCTGCATCCGCGCGAGATAGACCTGACCTCCTATCTAGAGCTGGTACTGGCACCACAAGCCGCAGACGTCGCCCATCCGGCATTCTCCAAACTGTTCGTTGCGACAGACTTTCTGCCGGAACTGGGCGTGATCATTGCCACCCGCCGCCGCAGGTCCCCGACCGACCCCGAGGTCTGGGCCGCGCATATTGCTGTCGTGGAGGGCGTGGAAAGCGCAGCGCTTCAATATGAAACCGACAGGGCCCGGTTCATCGGCCAAGGGGGCAGCGTTGCTGGGCCCGCCATGGCCGGGGCTGAACTGTCGAACTCCACAGGCACGGTTCTGGACCCGATCTTCTCGCTGCGTCGGTCGCTTGTCGTTCCTGCCGGAGGCATGGCGCGGGTTACGTTCTGGACCATCATCGCCGACAATCCCGACACGCTTCTAGATCTCGTGGACCGCCACCGCGACCCCTCTGCCTTTGGCAGGGCGGTGACACTGTCCTGGACACAGGCGCAGGTGCAGTTGCGCCACCTTGGCGTGACCCACGCCTCGGCGGCTGACTTTCAGCGCCTTGGAGGGATGCTCATCCGCGCCGATGCGCGGCTGCGCGCGCCCGCCGGCGCCATCACGGCCGGTGCAAGGCCGCAGTCGGCCTTGTGGCAGCATGGAATTTCCGGGGATCTGCCCATCATCCTGTTCCGGATCGAGGATGGCGAGGATGCCCCACACCTGCTGGAACTTCTGTCAGCGCATGAATATCTGCGCATGCGCCAGCTGGCCATAGATGTGGTGATCCTGAACGACCGCGCCGCATCTTACGTGCATGACCTGCAGACCATGATCGAGACGGCGGTCAGGTCTGCCCAAGCGCGCCCCCGCACAGAACTGTCTGAAGGAATGGCAGAGGGCAAGGTTCACGTCCTGCGCAGCGACCTTATTCTGCCAGATGCGCGCGCGCATCTGTTTTCCGTGGCCAGCGTCGTACTGCTTGCCAGCCGGGGCAGCATCGGGCAACAGATCGAGTCAATCACCACTGCGGATGTGACTCCCGCTCGTCGCGTCGTCCCGTACCGGCATGTCGCCGCAGAACCCTTGCAGGACTATGACACCTCGGCGCTGGAACTCTTCAACGGCACCGGGGGCTTTGCTGACGATGGCCGCGAGTACGTGACCGTGCTGCGCAAGGGGCAAACCACGCCCGCACCGTGGCTCAATGTGATCGCCAACCCCGGTTTCGGATTTCAGGTCTCGGCAATGGGCAGCGGCCATGTCTGGGCCGAGAACAGCAAGGAAAACCAGCTCACGCCCTGGTCAAACGACCCCGTGACGGACCCTGCGAGCGAGGCGATCTATCTGCATGACCTCGATACCGGGCAGACCTGGACACCGACGGCGCAGCCCATCCGCAGTGCCGGGCTGTATGTCGCGCGCCACGGATTTGGCTACAGCGCGTTCGAACACGCAGCCCACGAGATTGACGCGCGGATGGTCCAGTTCGTCCCGATGGATGACCCCGTCAGGATCACACAGTTGACATTGCGAAACCTGTCTGGCCGCCCGCGGCGCCTGTCCGTGACGGCCTATGCGGAATGGGTGCTTGGTCCGTCCCGGGGTGCCACAGCGCGCCATGTGATCACGGAAACCGATCCTGAAACCGGTGCGATCCTTGCGCATAATCCGTTCTCCACGGCGTTCCCGGGCGGCATTGCCTTTGCCGATATGGGCACCGGGACGTCATGCCTGAGTGCTGATCGGGCAGAGGTGCTGGGAACGGGAGGCAATATCTCGGCACCGCAGGGCATCGGGGATGCGTCCCTGTCCGGGCGAACTGGTCCCGCGCTGGACCCCTGCGCCGCCTTGCAAAGGCGTCTGACACTTGCTCCCGGCGAAAAGGTAGAGATTGTGGTCCTCTTGGGTCAGACCGAGAACCGCAAGGCGGCGCGGGAAGTGATCCTGCGCCACCGCGCCGCTGACCCCGAAGTGACACTTGCTGACGTAAAGCGTCACTGGGCCGACCTGCTTGGCGCGGTTCAGGTGCGGTCCCCTGATCGCGCGATGGACATCATGCTGAACGGCTGGTTGCTGTATCAGACGCTCGCCTGTCGGATCTGGGCGCGTGCAGGCTTCTATCAGGCCAGCGGCGCTTATGGGTTTCGCGATCAGTTGCAAGACGGCATGGCGCTGACGGCACTGCGCCCCGACCTGACGCGCGCGCATCTCTTGCGCGCAGCGGGACGCCAGTTTCCCGAAGGGGACGTGCAGCACTGGTGGTTGCCACATTCCGGTCAGGGGGTGCGGACACGCATTTCAGATGACCGCGTCTGGCTGAGTTATGCGGCAGCGCAGTATGTCGCGGTGTCCGGGGATGCAACGGTGCTGGATGAGATGATACCGTTTCTGGAGGGTCCGCACGTGCCGCCCGGCGCGCATGATGATTTCTTCCTGCCAAGTGTCTCGACCGAACAGGCGAGCCTTTTTGAGCATTGCGCACGGGGCCTTGATCAGGCGCTTGCGCTGACTGGCAGCAACGGAATGCCCCTGATCGGCACCGGCGACTGGAATGACGGCATGAACCGTGTGGGCGAGGCCGGGCGGGGCACCTCGGTCTGGCTGGGATGGCTGCTGAGCGCAACGATAGACGCGATGGCCCCACTGGCCGAGATGCGCGACCCTGCACGGGCCAAGCATTGGCGCAAACATGCCGAGGCCGTCAGACAGGCCATCGAGCGCGAAGGCTGGGACGGGGCCTGGTACCGGCGCGGGACTTATGACGATGGCTCTTTACTGGGGTCGTCCACATCCCTTGAATGCCGCATCGACTCCATCGCGCAAAGCTGGGCGGTCCTGTCCGGTGCCGCCGACCCGGAACGGGCTGCAACCGCTATGGCGTCGATGGCCGACCATCTTATCCGACCTGACCCGGGCCTTGCCCTGTTGTTCGCGCCCCCTTTCGATGAAACTCCCCTTGATCCAGGCTATATCAAGGGTTACCCGCCCGGCTTGCGCGAGAATGGGGGGCAATACAGTCACGCCGCAATGTGGGCGATCCTCGCCTACACGAAAATGGGAAACGGCGACGCCGCAGGCGCGTTGTTTGCTATGCTCAACCCGATCAATCATGCCCTGACACCGGCGGACGCCGCGCGCTACAAGGTCGAGCCCTATGTCGCAGCGGCGGACATCTATGCCACCGCGCCGCACGAGGGGCGCGGTGGCTGGACATGGTATACAGGCTCGGCAGCCTGGATGCATCGCGCCGGGATCGAGGGCCTGCTTGGTCTGACACGGGCAGGAGACCGTGTGGTTCTATCTCCATGCTTTCCGAAAGATTGGCCGAAACTCACTGCGACCGTAAAGATCGGTGACACCCGGTTCGAGATCTCTGTCGAAAACCCCGAACTTACCGGGTATGGCGTGGTGGCAGCAAGCGTGGACGGCAGGTCCGCACAACCAGAGCAGGGACGGCTCACATTGGTTCTTTCAGGAAAATCCCATAGGGTGGATGTAACGCTAGGCCCAGCAGGCTGAGCTGCCGCCGGTTTCGTGGACAAAGGGTTAAGCTGGCATAGCGCGCATCTCGTCGCGGGTCGATGACTGGAAGAATGGGCTGCGCTGATATGGGGTGGTTTGGTCTACGCGATCCTGGCCCGGTATTGGGCGCGGCGGGCGGCAGGTTTCGTGCGCGCAGCGCTCACCATTACCCTGTTTCTGATTTATATCCGCCGCACGGCTGAGCGCGCAGGCCGCACCGCTGAACACCTGGAGACACTGGAGCGATCGCATGAAATTCAACGTCAGATGCTGAAGGCTACCACCCGCCGCCCTCGCAGCCGCGATGATCTTCTTGGCCAGTTGCGCGGGGGCGCCTTTCAGCAGGGATACCGACAGCCCCGCGAGACCTGCCCTGTCGGCACGCCCAGTCAAAGGTTCCGTTGCCCTTACCATGGCTAGAGCCTGTCGCCGCGCATGTGATTCAGGATTCCCAATCTGAGGATTTTGTGATTCCGTGATCCCGCCAGATATTGGGGGTCAGAATGGGGAAGCCACATCCTATCGAGTTGAGGAGCCGCGTTGTCGCGTTCGTTGAAGAAGGTCATGGGCATCGTGAGGCGGCGCGGCACTTTCGGGTGTCGCCACGGTTCGTGAACGATATGGT
>SKWJ01000473.1 GCA_007128995.1 Paracoccaceae bacterium | reverse complement strand
ATGTCAGGAACCGACTGGGCCAATGCCGAGCGCCAAGACTTTGGTGATGGACTGGCCTTCGGGACAAACGATATGTGGCTTGAGATCATCGCATTGCCTGAAGAGTTTCAGGCGGAGCAGTCTCTTGATGCGCTATTGGACCTTCTTGAAGAAATTTATGCTGCCGAAACCGAGGCAGAGGGTTTGCCGGCGCCTGAGATCATCGCACGCGACAGGTTTCAGACCGAGCATCTAGACGTCGTCTCGATCACATCGCTGGTCGATTTCGGAGAGGGCTACGCAGAGGAGTTCGTGACGATGATTCTTGAAGGCGGGACGCAACGAATCTCGATTTCGCTCGATTCGGCGCAAGAACTCGCGCCGGGCACCTTGCATGACACCTTGCGCACAGTAGCAGAGATGATTCGCCCTGCGGCGGAGGGTTGAGAATGTCAGAACCATTTCTGATTGGCGATGCGATGACCGGCGGATATGGCGGTGCAGATATCCTGCATGACTGTACGATCGCCGTCGAAAAGGGCGAGATCGCTGTAATTGTCGGACCAAATGGTGCGGGCAAGTCGACAGCGATGAAAGCCGTATTCGGGATGCTGAAACTGCGTCTGGGATCCGTGCGATTGAGGGGCGAGGATATCACGGCCCTCACCCCGCAGGCCCGCGTGGGCAAGGGCATGGGATTTGTTCCACAGACGAACAACATCTTCCCGTCGATGACGGTTGAAGAGAATCTTGAAATGGGCGCCTTTATCCGGCGCGACGATATCCGTACCACACGCGATCAGGTTTATGATCTTTTTCCCATCCTGCATGACAAGCGGCGTCAGGCGGCAGGTGAACTGTCGGGCGGGCAACGCCAGCAGGTTGCGGTCGGGCGCGCTCTGATGACCCAGCCCTCGGTGCTGATGCTGGACGAACCGACCGCAGGTGTCAGCCCGATCGTGATGGATGAATTATTCGACCGTATCATCGAGATTGCCCGCACTGGGATTTCCATTCTGATGGTGGAACAGAATGCGCGACAGGCCCTTGAGATTGCAGATAAGGGATATGTTCTGGTGCAAGGTGAAAATCGGTTCACGGATACTGGGCGTGCTCTTCTGGCAGACCCGGAAGTCCGGAAAAGTTTTCTAGGAGGATAAGGCATGGAACCACTTAACGCACTGGTCAGCCTGTCCAATTTCATGTTCATCCCGGCGCTTGCCTATGGCAGTCAGCTTGCCTTGGGGGCATTGGGGATCACGCTGATCTATTCGATCTTGCGTTTCGCCCATTTTGCACATGGCGATACGATGGCGCTGGGCACTGCTGCCGTGATCGGCGGGACGTTCTTTCTGCAAGCACAGGGGATCAGCTTTGGCCCGTTTCCGACAGCCTTGCTTGCCGTGCCATTCGGTCTGATCGTCATGATCGCTTATCTGCTGGCTGCTGACAGGCTTGTGTATCGCTACTACCGCAGGGTCAAGGCCAAGCCCATGATCTTCGTGATGGCCTCATTGGGTGTGATGTTCGTGACCAATGGCATAACCCGCCTGTTCATGGGGGTCGGGGAAACCCGGTTCGAAGATGGAGAGCGTTTCATCTTCACGGTGCGACAGTTCCGCGATGTGACTGGGCTGGCTGAAGGCATGGCCTTGCGCAGCGCACAGGCGATAACAATTGTCACGGCGCTGATCGTGATGGTCGTGCTTTTCTGGTTCCTGAACCGGACCCGTGCAGGCAAATCCATGCGCGCCTATTCCGACAACGAGGATCTCGCGCTTCTTTCCGGGATCAACCCCGAACGTGTGGTGCTGATCACCTGGGTCATCACGGCCATCCTTCTGGTGCTGGCAGGCACGCTATTTGGTCTGGATAAGGGATTCAGGCCCTTCAATTACTTCCAGCTTTTGCTGCCAATGTTTGCCGCCGCGATCCTTGGAGGTCTTGGATCACCGATCGGCGCGATCGTGGGGGCATATGTCGTGGCGCTGGCAGAACTTGGGATCACCTATGCCTGGCGCCGCGTGTTCACCTATCTGATGCCAGAGGGGCTGGAGCCAACGTCGATGATGCAACTCCTGCCGGTGGATTACAAATTTGCTGTGACTTTCGCGATCCTTGTCATTGTCCTGCTGTTCCGTCCAACCGGCATCTTCAAGGGGAAAGTGATATGAGCCTGACTGCGCGAGACTTGGGCCTATTCGCAGGCATGGGCATTGTGCTGGCCATGGTTGCCATGTTCCAAAGCCCGCAACTGGCAGTCGCCATCGTGAATATGAGCCTCATTTCCGCCATCATGGCGCTGGGCGTGAACATGCAATGGGGCTATGCGGGCCTTTTCAATGTCGGGATCATGGGGTTTACTGCTGTTGGCGGTCTGGCAGTGGTCCTGATCGCGCAGCCACCCGTTCCGGAAGCATGGGCAGCGGGGGGCTTGGGCATTCTGCTGGGCCTCATGCTGGGCGTGGCGACAATCCTGGCCGCCGTGCTGGTTTACAAGCGGATGCAACCGGGAAAACTGCGCGGCGCAGCCCTTTTTGGCGTCATCTTGGTCGGATATCTGATCACATCCATGGTGTTCGGCCCCGCGAAACAAGCAGTTCAGGCTGTGAACCCGGCCTCTGAAGGGTATCTTGGCGGCGCCAATCTTCCTGTTATCCTGGCTTGGCCCGTCGGCGCAGTCTTCGCTGCCGGGGTGGCATGGGTTGTCGGGAAGGTCGCCCTTGGCCTGCGCTCGGATTATCTTGCGATCGCAACACTTGGCATTTAAGAGATCGTTATTGCAGTTCTCAAGCATGAACGCTGGCTGGCCCGCGGCGTGAACAATGTGACAGGCATCGACCGTCCGGTTGCGCGCCCGATAGAGTTGCAGCCGCAACCTTGGATCCAGTCACTCGCCGAAACGCTTGGCTGGAGCGCGTCACAAACAGCAACTGTTGTCTCTGGCCTTGGGTATACTGCGTTGTTCGTCTTTGTATTGGCAGTTCTCATATGGTTGGCAGAGCGTGCGCTGAACTCTCCCTGGGGTCGGATGATGCGTGCTATTCGTGACAATGAAATCTCTGCACGCGCGATGGGGAAAGATGTAACCCGTCGACATCTGATGATCTTCGTTCTCGGTTCGGCGGTCTGCGGTTTGGCCGGGGCGATGATGGTGTCCATGGACGGTCAGTTGACGCCCGGCAGTTACGAGCCCTTGCGCTTTACCTTCCTGATCTGGGTGATGGTGATCGTCGGAGGGTCTGGTAATAACTGGGGATCAGTGCTTGGGGCTTTCGTGATCTGGTTTCTTTGGGTTCAGGTCGAACCGGCAGGCCGCTGGTTCATGGAACTGGTTACATCCGGAATGGCAGACGGGTCTGATCTGAAACAGCATCTGCTGTCATCGGCGGCCTATATGCGTCTTCTGACCATGGGCGTTGCGCTGCTCCTCATGCTGCGCTTTGCGCCGCGGGGGCTGATCCCTGAACGCTGAACGGACAAGATGCGCAATCCTCTTGCCCGCAGCAGGAGGGTCGCGTCGCATGCGCGGGGCAGACAAGCTCTTGCAAAGCGTGTTCGGCACGCCCTTGCTGAGACTGATCACGCAGCGTGCGCTGCAAAGCAGCACCCATGTCGCAGTCACCCTGCGCCCGGAAGATCAGGGGCGCTTGCAGGCCCTCAAAGGTCTACAGGTAAGCCGCCTGTCGGTTTCAGACGCAACAGAGGGCATGGCCGCCTCTCTGAGGGCCGGTGCAAACTGGGCGTTGGATCTGCCTGTTACTGCTCTCATGATCGTCTTGCCAGATATGCCGGAGATCACCACAGATGACATGGATGCCCTGATTTCGGCGCAGGCTTGCGCACCTGATCTGCCCTTGCGCGCCTGCACCGCGAGTGGCAAGCAAGGCCATCCAGTGATCCTGCCGCGCAACCTGCTGCCAGATATGCAAAAGCTCCGGGGCGATGTCGGCGCGCGCGATTTGTTGGTCACTCATCCACCAAGGCTTCATGCTCTGGCAGACGCGCGGGCGCTTATCGATTTGGATACCCCTGAAGCTTGGGAAGCCTGGCAGAAGACAAGATCAAACAGCCTCTCTGACAACAGTTGACGCCATCGTGTGGCAAAAAATGCATCTTGCACGACCGCTTTCTCGGGGCTCTCGCATGACAGTCAACGCAAGACAGGTCCACCAATTGCAGGTGTTACGCCCGGTTCCTGGCGCGATACGCATCCAACCAATACGCTGTCAGAACGAGCGGCCCGTTTTGCACTTCGCCAGTTCGGATCAGGTCCATCAATCGTTGAAACGGCACGACATGGCTGCGAATGTTTTCCGCTTCGCCTTCCAGCCCGGCCACGCCCTCGACCCCATCAGGCAGATCGCAAAGCGCGACAAACTGATAAAGAAATTCCGTGATGGCGCCGGGGGACGGATAGACATTGCCAACCGGCAGCAATTGGTCCGTATCCAGAGACAGGCGCGCTTCCTCTTGCGCCTCTCGAAGTGCTGCATCAAGCGGTGTCTCGAACGGGTCAACACGGCCTGCAATGGGTTCCAGCAACCAGCAATTTTTCGCCCCGCGCAGCCACGGCCCAAAGCGAAACTGCTCGATCACCATAACTGTGTCGCGCTTGGGATCGTAAGGCAGCACAGTCACTGCATCAGACATCACGAAAGCCGCACGCTTGGCCAACGGCCCCATAGCACCATCAAACTGCCCGAAACGCAGATCATCTTCGCGGACCCCAAAAAACCATGCATAGGGCTGTTGTTCAGTGACAGAAATCACATCATCTCGGGTCCAGGGCGCGCGCAGTTCCGAGGCATCAACCTCATGTTTTGCCCGTTCGACAGAGGCCGCGTGCGCCAAAGCCATGGGCCAGCGAGCGCGCAAGGCTTGTGTGGGGTGCGTCGATGCAAGCATCAACATCTCGGCAGCAGCCCGCGAGAGAACCGCCACGTTTTCCGGCGCGTGATCGGGGTTATAT
>SKWJ01000378.1 GCA_007128995.1 Paracoccaceae bacterium | reverse complement strand
TCCACTGTGCCGGGTCCTGTTCCGACCAGCCCGGATGCGGGCGCGACACCTGCAAAGGGGCGGATGCTTCGGCCCGGACGCGGCCAGTCGTATCAATCACCAGCCCTTTCAGGCCAGAGGTTCCAAGGTCCAGTCCAACAAACATCAGGCTGCCTTTTCTGCCTTCTTGCCCATGATGATCATGGAGAGGATATCGTCTTCGGTCACATCCTCGACACGTTCGGTCCCGATAAGCTGTCCGTTCTTCATGACGCTGACCCGGTCGCAGAGTTCCATCATCTCGCGCGTGTCATGGCTGATCAGGAAAATGCCAAGTCCCTGCGCTTTCAATTCCATGATCAGGTCGGCCACCATCTTTGTTTCATGAACACCCAGCGCGGCGGTGGGTTCGTCCATGATCAGGATCCGGGCGTTGAAATAGACTGCGCGGGCAATCGCTACGGACTGTCTCTGCCCACCGGACAAGGCGCTGACAGGATCTGCGATTTTCTTGAAATTGGGATTCAGGCGCGCCATGATCTTGGTCGTCTCGGCTTCCATCCGGCTGTCATCAAGGAAGCCGAACATTGTGCGCAATTCGCGACCCAGAAACAGATTGGCGGGTGCCGGCAGGTTATCGGCCAGCGCGAGTGTCTGATGGATCGTCTCGATATTATGTGCACGCGCGTCGCGCGGGCTGTTGATCACGGCCTTCTTGCCATCAATCCAGATTTCTCCGCTATCGGCCTTGTAGGCCCCTGAGAGGATCTTGATGAGTGTCGACTTGCCCGCGCCATTATGGCCCAGAAGTCCCACCACTTCGCCGGGATAAAGGTCAAGCGACACATTATCGACCGCTTGCACCCCGCCAAAGGCGATCGAGATGTTGCGCAAATCTACCAGTGGAGTCATGGGTCAACCCTTTCCTGTCCTGCGGCGATAGATGATGTCGATCAGCACAGCCAACACCAGCACACTGCCCACAACGATGTTCTGCAAGGGCGCATCGACGCCAATCATGGCCATTCCCGATTGCAGGGACTGCATGATCAGGGCACCAAGGATCGCACCATATATTGTGCCGATACCCCCCGCGAGGGCCGTACCACCGATGACCGCAGCAGCGATGACCCGCAATTCATCCAGCGTGCCGATGTCGTTCGAGTGATTGGTCAGTCGTGCAGATGCCACCACGGCGGATATGGCGCATAATGCGCCCATGATCGCAAAGACCTTCACCGTCAGCAACCGCGTGTTGATGCCTGACAGTTCCGCCGCCTGCGGATTGCCGCCGGTTGCGAAAATATAGCGTCCGAGTGATGTGCGGCGCGCAATGACTGTCATCACGATGGCAACGACGATCAGCAGAAGGACCGAGATCGGCAGGCCATAGGCCGCTGTAAACCCATCCGGCATGACTTCGCCACGGGACTCGAATTCGCGGCGCAGGCGCGCGGCGGGCACTTCGTAGGAATTAAGCACTGCGATCAGCCCAAGGATCGCCCCGGCGATGATCGCCCCAAGCGCCAATTCAGCCCAGACCGGCTTGACCGGGAAGTCGTGACGCAACTTGTCGCGTCGCTTTGACCAGAGCGCCGCAAGCGCTGCAATCGTCGCCAAGATCCCAATGACCCATGACCAGAACTCGCCCAATGTTCCGTTAATCCCGCCGAACATCTGGAAAGTAGGGTCCAGCGGCCCGATTGTCTGGCCGTTGGTCAGATACCACGCGACATTTCGCCAGACCAGCAGGCCGCCAAGCGTGACAATGAAAGCCGGAATCAACAGATAGCCAGTCAACCACCCCTGAAACGCCCCGATAACCGCCCCGGTTATCAACCCTGCGCCAATGGCCAGCCACGGAATCAGCGGATGACCAAGCGGAATGCCCAGAAGCTGTGGCAACCAAGCGGTCTGCATCATCGCCATCACGGCAGAACAGGTGGCCAGCAGCGCGCCGACAGACAGATCGATATGGCGTGTGACGATCACAAATACCATGCCAGTCGCCATGATCGCCACGCTGACCGTCTGGATCGTCAGGTTGAACACGTTGCGCGGGGTGAGAAACCGCCCATCAGTCATGATATTGAACACGATGGCGACCAGAATGAAGGCGCCGATCATACCCAGCAGTCGGGTATCCACCTCCAGTGTGTCAATCAGGCTTTTTTTTCGGGATGACTGGCTGCCTGATGAAGAGCGGGTAGCAGTGTCGGGGGTGCTCATTGGAATGTGTCCTGACTGTCTTGGCCCGGTGCTCGGTACACTGGCGCAGAACCGATAGGGGCAGATGCGCCACTATCTGAAGAGGGGGCGGCAACGTCGCCGCCCCTTCCGTGACTTTGCGATCTGCATCAATCGCAGGGCGCAGGCCCCCCGCTGACACCTTGGCACAACGCCTCAAGGCTGATCCAGCCAGCATCTACCACAAGTGACAGGTTGTCGGCAGTTACGGGGACCGGCTCCAGGAACATGGAAACCATTTCGGTTCCGGCTGGGGATGTCCACATTTCGGCCCCTTCGATATCGGTCATAGCCGTACCTGCAGCCAGTTGCACCGCAATTTCAGCCGCGGCGCGGCCAAGGTCGCGCGCATCTTTCCAGACGGAGACAGTTTGTGTCCCCAGGGCGATGCGGTTGAGGGCAGCATGGTCGCCATCCTGACCGGATACAGGGAGTCCATCCATGCCCTGCGCAGTCAGGGCTGCGACAACACCGCCTGCCGTGCCATCATTGGACGCGACGACTGCGTCCACATCATTGTCCTGCGCTGTCAGGATCTGTTCCATGTTGCGCTGTGCATTGGCAGGAAGCCAGCCATCAGTATAGGCTTCGCCGACGATCACGATATCACCTGCGTCAATCGCGGCCTGCAGCACTTCCTGCTGGCCGCCGCGCAGGAAATCCGCGTTGGGGTCAGTCGGGGACCCTTTGATCATGACGTAGTTACCGCTTGGGGCTTGCTCCAGCACGGCGCGTGCCTGCATCCGGCCCACTTCCACATTGTCAAAGGTCAGATAAAAGGCGCGATTGTCCTCGATCAGGCGGTCATAGGCGACAACGGGAATACCTTCGTCTGCGGCAGCCTCGACAGCCGGGCCGATCGCTGCTGCGTCCTGTGCAAGCACGATCAGAGCATCAACGCCCTGTGCCAGCAGGCTTTCGATGTCAGACAGCTGCTTGGATGACGAGGATTGCGCATCAGCGGATATGTAAGTTGCGCCTGCGGCATCAAGCGCGGCGCGAATCGCGGCTTCATCTGTCTGCCAACGCTCTTCCTGGAAATTCGACCAGCTGACGCCGACGGTCAGCGATTGGGCCAACGCCGAAGTGCTGAAGCCAAGGGTTGCGACAATTGCCGCAGTCACGAGTTTTTGCATGTGTTCCTCCCTGAACAGATCTCGGCGCAAAAGGGCAATGCGTCCGGACAGCTGCGATACTGTCATATATTTTTTGGCAGTCAAATAAAATAATCCAAGAAGTGTCAGTTTATCTGACTTAATTCCAAAGATTTTGCCCGAAATCTGCTTTTTGCTTGATGTTTGGGGTCATATCCGGTGTTATTATTTCAGGCTGTGAATTTAACTCTGATTGAGGATGTCGAAGAATGACCCCGCATCTTGGTGGACTGGTCACATCCAGCGCGGCCGATCAGCCTGGATGCGGGCCTGTGCTGGCCAACATTACGCCAACCCCGCGTCCCCTGCGCCAGATGCTGTTTGAATATACGCGCGCGCATGGCAAGGCGACGCGTGCAGACATGGTGCGCACACTTGGGGTGAGCGCGGCCTCTGTCAGTGCTGTGACCGCAGACCTGATCGCTGACGGGTTCCTGCGCGAAATCAGTGTGGTGCAGGCCAGCGAACAACCTCGGATTGGGCGCGGGCGTCCGCCAGTAGAGCTAGAGGTGGTGGCCGAAGCCTATCACGTTGTTGGAATGAAACTTGGGGATCTGCGTCACACTGCCGTCTTGAGTGATTTTTCCGGGCGCAAGATCGCAGAGGCCAATGTTCCGACCCGCCCTCACCGCAAAAGCCCGGCGATCCTCGTTGCCGAAACCCGCGCGCTGCTTGACAAGCTGCTCTCCTCTCAGGGCATGCACTTGCGCGATGTCGACAGCATTGGCGTTGGTTTGGCGGGCATGGTGGATCATGCCACAGGTAATGTGCCTTGGTCGCCCACGCTCGATTCGCCCGGAATCGCGCTGAGCGCGCGCTTTCAGGATGCTTTTGGTGTCCCGACCTATCTGGACAACGATGCCAATCTGCTCACGCTTGCCGAATTGTGGTTCGGGGGCGGACGCCACAGGTCAGATTTTGCCGTCGTCACCATCGAGCATGGCGTGGGTATGGGGTTGGTGTTGTTCAACCAGCTCTATCGTGGTGCGCGTGGGGTCGGCCTGGAACTGGGCCATACCAAGGTGCAACTGGATGGCGCCTTGTGCCGCTGTGGCAAACGCGGCTGTCTGGAAGCCTATGTGGCCGACTACGCCCTTGCACGCGAGGCGGCGACCGCGCTTGACCAGCATGCAAGTATGTCCGAAAGCCCGCTTGCCTTGCTGGAAGATCTTTTCGCCGAAGCCCGCCGGGGAAATGAGGCGGCCTTGTCGATCTTCCGTCGCGCAGGGCGGTATCTGGCGCTCGGGCTTTCGAATGTCGTGCAGATGTTTGACCCGGAGGTTGTGATCCTCTCTGGCGGGCGCATGCAGTATGATTACCTCTATGCGCGCGAGGTTTTGGCCGAGATGCAGGCCATGACCCTGACAGGGGCGCGCCCGCCCGCCCGTGTTGAGATTCACGCCTGGGGGGATCTGGTCTGGGCGCAGGGCGCTGTTGCGCTTGCACTGGGCGCGTTGACCGAATCGCTGCTGGCGGGAACGACAACACGCGGAAGCGCCGCATGAGGGCAAGCCTGATCAGCGCTGCCTTCGCACTCGCATGGCCCGCCGCGGCAGAGATGCCGCAATTCGCGG
>SKWJ01000129.1 GCA_007128995.1 Paracoccaceae bacterium | reverse complement strand
GCTGGCGCGCCGCAAGAAACCAGTCGCGCCGAGGCCACTGGATGACGAACAAGGCTAAGTATCTGTAATGTATATGGAATAAAGTCGGCCCGCACTGCACACGGATCGCACAGCGGCACGCCCTACCTGCCTCAGGTCGCTACGGAATCAGTCCGATCCTCCATCGGCGCGACTGACAGGCGCGCTGGCGCGATGGCTGCGTTTCCGGGCATTCGGTGGTCTCCTTCGGTCCGACGACATTCTGAACGGACCCACAGTCCATATCATAAGCACACGATGCGTGACGCGCTACCCTACCCCCCAGATAAAGCGATGGGCCTGCGGAACACAGCCGGACGCATGATTAACCGGGGATTAATCGCAATGCGGTAGTCTGCCGAAGTCTTGCGAACCGGTCTGGGGGTCGCAGCGCCCATGTCCTGATCACCTTCGGCAATCCCATGTCGATCACTCCACATGCTCCCAGCCGGTTCAAGCCGGAGCAAGGTTGCACATGGGTCAATTCTCAATGACACGCGACAGATCCCCCTCACCATGTCTGGATTATCGAAGCTCCGAACAAATCTCGCGGGCAGCATTGACGAATCGTCAACTTCGAAATAATCGTATACAATCGACTAAATAAGAGTTTCCTGCGAGGTCACCGTGAAGACAGAGAACATGTCCGATAGGGCGAATGCCGGTGTGCTCATCCTTGATCGGGATGCAGAGCGATACGCCAAGGCACTGGCACCAAAGTTCCCGCGCATGACCTTTATCACATGCGACAACTACGCTGACCTTGAAGCCGCCCTGCAACAAGACGCGCCGAGAGTGGCGCTCACCTTCAAGATCGGTCCTGGCGCGTTTCCAAGGGAAGCTCTGCTCGAGAGTGGTTGTCTGGAGTGGATTCATACAGGCGGTGCCGGGATCGACCATCTGCGCCCCTGGCCCAGCGCGATCACGGTGACAAATTCATCCGGGATTCACGGTGATATCATGGCAGAATTTGTCCTCGCAGCGATGATCGGATTCAATCATCACGCGCGCACATATGAGTTTCAGCAGGCACACCGGGTCTGGAAGAAGCATGAAGCTCGCAGCGTGGCGCAGCAAACCGTGGTGATCCTCGGCTTCGGCAGCATAGGGGGTCATGTCGCGCGGCTTGCGCGTGCCGTCGGAATGCACGTGATCGGTGTCCGTTCCCAGACCGGCTCCGCGCCGCGGGCAGGCGCAGACGGAGTGCAGATTGTCGGCGCAGACCAGTTGCACTGGGCGCTCGGTCAGGCCGATCATCTGGCTGTCTGCCTGCCATTGACACCGGCCACGCGGGGTCTGGTCGACGCCAAGGCACTGGCCGCGACGAAGCCGGGCGTGCATCTTGTCAACGTTGCGCGCGGAGGGATCGTCGATGAGGACGCTCTTCTGCTTGCACTGAAGAGCGGGCATGTCGCAGGCGCGACCCTAGACGTCTTCGCGAAGGAACCACTGCCCGAGGACAGCGTGTTCTGGAGCCTTGAGAACGTCCGCGTCACGCCGCATTCGTCAAGCGACATCGAGGGGTGGCAGGACCGCGTGATAAACCTCTTTCAATCGAATCTCGAAAGGTGGCAAGCGCATACTCCATTGCTGAATCTGGTGAAATCAGAGCGTGGATACTGACTGCGACGCCTTCAAAACGGATCTCAAAACGGCGTCCGCACCATTGGATTGAGGAGAACGACATGAATGACGGCAAGGTTACGTGGAAGGGCAACTTCCCGGCTGTGGTGACCCCGTTTACCGCAGACGGAAGTATCGATGAAAAGAAATTCGCCGACAATATCGAGTTGTTGCTGTCGGAAGGCGCGAATGGGGTCGTTGTTTCCGGCTCCAATGGCGAGTCATGGGCGCTCAAGGGGTCGGAACGGCTTTCATTGTTCCGGCTGGCGCGTGAGGTCGCGGGGCCAGGTCCGACCGTCATCGGTGGCACTGGCAGCATTCCAACAGGCGATGTGGCGGAACTGACTCAAGCCGCTCGCGATACCGGCATAGATGGGGCCATGATCATGCCGCCCTACTATTGCGGTGCGTCGCGGCGGGAAGTGGTTGCGCATTTCCACGCCATTTCCGACGCTGCGAAGTTTCCGATCCTCGTCTACAACTCGCCCAAGTCAACTGGTGTCGATATCGTCGCCGACTTCGCCGCAGAACTCGCAGACGTCGAGTGGGTGGTCGCAATCAAGCAAAGCACGCTGGACTTCACCGTGTTTGAGCAGACCGTGGTGGCCTGCCAAGGACGGATCGAGGTGTTTACAGGGCACTCGGGAAAGCGGGGACTTGCGTCCATTCTCTCAGGTGCAAGCGGGTTCGTTTCGAGCCTCGATTCGCATGTTTTCGGTCGTGAGGGTATTTCGCTGTATGAGCATTCCGCAAGCGGCGATTATGAAGCCGCTCGTAAGATCCAGATGCGGACTCTCGCTCTCGACCGGGGAGTTGCCGGACTGGGAAGCGGTCCTTCCGTGATGAAAGCGGCGATGAACATGCTCGGGCGTCCGGGCGGCGTGCCCCGGCTTCCGCTGCTGGAGGCGTCACCTGCAGAGAAAGAGAGCATCCGAAAAGTTCTCGATAGCCTGGACCTGTTTTCGCAGGCCCATCACGCGGCGTGAAGGGCCTGCCAGCATGACAATAAAAGGACAGATGACATGAACGATGGCAAGATCGACTGGCATGGGAATATTGTTGCAGTGGCAACGCCTTTCTCCAAGGACGGCGAAATCGACGGCACCAAATTTACTGAGAATATAGAGTTGCTTCTTTCAGAGGGCGCGCACGGGATCGCTGTGTGCGGCTGCACAGGCGAAGCGTGGTCCGTCACACCCGAGGAACGGCTTTTTCTCTTCCGGCTGGCGCGCAAAGTGGTGGGAAAGGGGGTGCCCGTGATTGGCGGGACCTCGGGCATCGACATCCGCAAGGTATCCGAATTGTCGAGCGCTGCAGTCGAGGCTGGATGTGATGGCGCGCTGGTCATGCCGCCCTATTACGCTGTCATCGGGGAACGCGAAATACTCTCGTTCTTCAAAGAGCTTTCAGACACCGCAAGAGTGCCGATCTTTCTCTACAACATGCCGAAGCGTACAGGCATCAACATGTCACCTGATTTCATCGCCCGTATCTGCGGGCTGGAATGGATCGTTGCCTTGAAACAGAGTTCGAATGACTTTGCCGAATTGGCCACTACGATTGACGCGTGTGGTGGTCTGATCAACGTGTTCGCAGGCCATTCTGCCGAGCGCGGCTATGCCTCTGTGGCAATGGGTTGCGTGGGGTTTGTCTCTAGCATGGAGGCGCAGATCATGGGCGCGGAGGCCATATCACTTTACGAACTGGCGAAGGCCGGCAAGGTTGAAGATGGTCGCCGCGTTCAGGCGCGGACACTCACGCTCGACAAGGCAATGCGCAAGATCGGAACCTTCCCGTCCAACATGAAGACAGCGATGAACCTGCTTGGTCGGCCCGGTGGCTACTGCCGGCGGCCTCTGCTGGATCTGAACGAGTCTGAAACAGCGCAGGTGCAGAAGATTCTCGACGATCTGGGTCTGTTGAAATCTGCTGCAGCGCAATGACAGATGGCTCGAAAACCGCTGGAAAAGCGGAACCGATCTTCCCTGTGTCGGGCAATGTACCGGCACTGATAACGCCTTTCGATTCTGTTGGCCGGGTTGACTACGACGCCTTTGACGCCTTGCTCGAGTGGCATCTGAAACGCGGCGTCGATGGACTCTGCATAGCCGGTGACAATGGGGAAAGCTGGGCACTGGCGCCACAGGATAGGCGCCGACTCGCCGAACAGGCCGTGCGCGCTGCGGCAGGACGCATCCCGGTCATCGTGGGAGCGAGCGCACCGACCGCGCGCGCCTCGATTGCCTATGCCGAGGCTCTGGCCGATACTGGTATTGCGGGACTGATGATCGGCCCGCAGGCCTATCTCATGAAAGCGACAACCCGGGAACTGGTCGAACGCATGGAGCGCATCCACAGCGCCGTACCGCTGCCCTTGATCCTCTACAATTCTCCACGTCGCACCGGGATCAGCCTGACGATCGAAACCATGCGTGCGCTGACTGACGCCGTACCGGTCATCGCGCTCAAGGAGGCCTCGCGCGATTTCTTCTATCTCACCCATGTAATCCGGGAATTTCGAACTCGCCTGGCCGTTCTTGTCGGGCCAGCACCTTTCATTCTGCCGGGTCTGCAACTCGGAGCTGCGGGATTCATCTCCAGCGGTCCGGAATTCTTTGGTGCCGAAACGTCCCGCGCTGCCAGTCTGGTCGGTAGTGTCCCCATGAACGACAGCCTGCGCGACCTGCATTCTCGCTACACCCGCATCTACGAAACGCTCATGACACTCGGCACATGGCCCGCCGCGCTGAAAGCCACGCACAATATTCTCGGTCTGCCCGGCGGAATGCCGCACGAACCGGTTCTGCCGCTCGATCCCAGCGACATGGCAACTCTCCGCAATGTCTTGCTTGAGGTCGGCGCTACCGCCGCGACGAGCGAAACGGCAGCGCCGTCCGACAGGGTCTGATCTACTCCCTGGGTCCGGGCTGGGCGAGATCCTTCTCGTCGAGATGACCCACCGTCTCTCCTGTCGCCGCGAAAGTGCGCGTCACCTCGCCGGCGTCGTATATGAACAGCATCGTCACCGGGGTGTCGCCAACATTGTGGAAGCAGTGGGGTTCGCCTGCCGGAATGAAGGCGACTTCCATTTCACTGATCGGTGTGCGAACCCCGAGGAACTCTGCCTCGGCCTGGCCGCTGAGGATCACGATCTGTTCGTCGCAATTGTGCCAATGCATTGCAACGCTCTTGCCCGTCGGAAGTACGGTCGTTCCTGTGGTGACAGCAGCCCCGCAAAGGCCTTGGTTGCAGAAAAGCTGTGTCACAACGCCCGCGCCGCGGTCATGGCTGCGGATATCGTCACGTTTGCGTATACAGGGCGCGCGTTCTTTCGGAGAAGAGTCTGGCATGATGTTTTCACCTTTCTTGGTCACAGGCGGCGCAGTTGGCCGGGTCGGGGTTGTATCGGCTGGAATGCTTGACCTGTCCGCACCCCTTGGCAGGTATCCTCCACCCGTAGCAGGATCGATGGCAGGCGCTCTCCGACCGAACACAACGATGATATAAAGCGCGACAATCATCACCGCCGCGCCGACGATCAACCATGGGTCCGGCACTTCTGCAAAGAAGACTAGGCCGATCAACGCCGCCAACGGCAAACGTGCGAAATCGAAAGGTGCGACGACAGTTGCGTCTGCAACGGCATAGGCATTGGATGCGCAGGATAGTCCGACCAGTCCGGTCAAGGCAGCAGCGAGCAAAAGAGCAAGCTGCATCAGATCGGGACGGTAGCCGATATACAGCGTCGGCCCCACGCTGATGAGAAACCCAAAGAGAAAGAAATAGAGCAGGAGCGTCTCGGTCGACTCAAGGCGGGTCAGGTGTCGTAGGAAAGCCAGCGCGGCAGCGCCAAACACGGCGCTTGCCAAGGCCGCCCAGACACCGATTTCCCACAACGGAAGCGGCCGGACAATAACCAGCACGCCGACAAAGCCCAAAGCAGTTGCAGCGGAACGCCGCCAGCCCGGGCGTTCACCGATAAAGATCACCGAAAGGATGATGACCCACAAGGGCGTCGTGAAGGCGAGCGCCGTGGCAAGGGCGAAATCGAGGCTGCGATAGGCTTGGATGAGGCATGCAAGCGAGGCCAGCCCTGCGGCGGCACGCGCGAAATGCCAGCCCAGCAGGGATGTCTGAACGCGCGCCAACCTGCCTGACAGGAGCATCCATCCCAAAAGGATCGGCAAGCTGAACGCGACGCGAAAGAACAGGATCGTGATCGTCGGCAGTTCGAACGAAAGAACGCGGATCAAAGCTCCCATGGCAGAGAAGGCAAACGCCCCACATATGGCGAAAAGCGCGCCTTTCACGTTCGTTGGCAGTGCCTTTGAGCGATATAGCACCTGCGACCACAACCCACTCACGGCGCGGCCCCCAAGAAATGCTCAAGTCCACGCCAGACCAACACAATGGACCCGAACAGGATCACAACCTGCAAGATGCGCGAGAAGCGCAACTCCGAAATCGAGCCGAAGAATCTGGCCCCAAGCAAACCTCCGAGAAGAATGATCGGATAGAGCAACAGGCCTTCGGCAAATATCTGGCGGTCTATATGTCCTGCATAGACCATTGCGATCGCCCGCCATCCCACGACAAGTGTGCTGAGCAGAAGGATCGTGGCGCGAAAATCCGCCTTGTCAGTCTTCACGAGCCGCAGATAGACAGCGATGAACAGCAGCCCTCCGGCACCGGTGGTGCCGCTGATCAGCCCTGACAACAGCGACAGCCCGACAACCGTTCCGCGCCGAGAGATATCAATTCTCTCTGTGAGGCGCGTCCAGAAGCCGACGAAGTCGAGCAAGACAAGAAGCCCGAGAGAAAGACCAAGCAGCAGGGTCAATTCCGGGGCTCCGATCCGGCCGAAAATCCAAACGCCAAGCGCAGCAGCGGCGAAATTCGGCACGATGATGCGCTTCACCACCGCCCAGTCTCCGAACCGGAAGCCGTGAACGACATACTGCAGCTGCGAGAGGATATTGGCCATCAACGCCAAGGCAACCGCATGGTGAGCACTGATCACCATCGCCCCGAAGACCGTGGTTGGCGTGAGCGACCCGACTCCAATCGCACCTTTCACGAAAAACGAACCGAAGTAGATCGTGCCGAGAAGGCCCATCCTGAATGGGTCTATGTCTTCGAAGAATATGATCGGTTCGGTCAGCATTCACTTCTGCCGTCTGCATTCAGACACAACTGTAGGTTCCGCTTGGGCACACCTAAACACGGTTGTTCACTAACACTACATTCTGTATACTGTCTACAAATTAGAAGGAAGCCAGAAGGAACCTGCATGAAAATCACCCGAGTCGAGACCGACATCTTGCGCCTTCCGAAGGTTGAGGCCAATGGCGACGGACTTCAGGATGTGCTGCTGATCTACGTTCATACCGACGCCGGGATCGTCGGGATCGGAGAGGCGCACACGGTTCCCACAGTGCTCAAGGCAATCATCGACGCACCGATCTCTCAATCGACCGGCCAGGGCCTGGGACAACTTCTGATCGGGCGCGACCCTCGAGACATCAACGCGCTTTGGTCGCTGATGTACGAGAGCACGACAACCTACGGTCGCCGCGGCGTTGTGTTGCAAGCGATCAGCGGTATGGATATCGCACTCTGGGATATTCTGGGAAAGTCTTGCGGCCTGCCGATCCACCGTCTCTTGGGCGGCGCACGGCGCACCGATCTGCGCGCCTATGCGAGTGATCTCAGCCCAGAGTCACCTCACGACATCGTTGCTCTGGCACAGCGGCATGTCGCGTCCGGCTTTACTGCGGTAAAGTTTGGCTGGGGCAAACTCGGCACGAGCGTACGCGATGACGCCGTATTCATGGCAAGAGTTCGTGCCGCAATTCCCGAGGATGTAGATATCATGCTTGACATGGGAACTCCGGTTCCCCTGCGGGACGCATTATGGCTGGCCGATGCGCTGAGCGAGCACAACGTATCCTTCCTGGAGGAACCACTGTCACCCGATGACCTTGACGGTTTTGCCGCGCTGACCGCGAAGGCGCTTACTCCAATTGCAACAGGCGAGAAAGAGACCACCCGCTTCGGTTTCCGGGACCTGATCATCCGGGGCGGGTTGGGTATCATACAGCCTGATATTGCGCGCTGCGGCGGGATCACGGAAATGATGCGCATCACCGCATTCGCGGAGCTGCACGGCGTCACAGTGATTCCTCATTGCTGGGCAACCGATATCTTGGTTTCTGCGACAGCGCAGGTCCTCTCCACCCTGTCGGACGCACCATTTCTGGAGTTCAATGCGACAGACAACCCTTTGAAACGCAACCTTCTTGCGAAGCCGATCACTGTCGAGAATGGATTTGTGCGCGTCCCGGATGCTCCCGGCCTCGGCATAGAACTAAACGAGGACACAATCGCCAAATACCGCTGGGCACCCTGAATGTGGACCTCCAGGACGACTAACGACAACATTCACAAAAGCAACGGGCCGCATCTCGTGGATTGTCCCGGCTCATGCCCTCATGTCGTAGTCGGCGCCCTTGACGGAAGAGACCATCTTCTCGACGACGACATGGTCGAATATTGCACTCTCGGCTTTTTGCTCATCGCCACTCATGAGCGAATCAAGAAGTCTTTGATGATTGTCGGCGACCTCGTCGAGCCCACCATGGAATTTCCAGTTGAGGGTCAGGAACAGACGAAACTGCGGGCTCAAATCATCAAGCACACGCCGCAGCAAAAGATTGCCCGAGAGTTCCCAGATCGCCTCGTGAAAGGCCATATCGAGGTTGATCATGGCCAGGTAGTCGTTCTTCCGGGCCGCCTTGGCCATTCTGGCGATGATCTTCTCAGCGGTTTTCTTGAAATCTGGCGTGACTTGCGTGGCAGCAAGTCTTGCGGCGTAGCCTTCCAGTTGGCTACGCACACCGAACAAATCCGCAAGGTCTTTCTTCGTCCATTCCCGGATGCGACACCCGCGACCGGGCTCACGTGCGACCACACCACTCAGGGCAAGTTCGGTAAGCGCCTCGCGAACAGGCGAGCGGCTTATTCCAAGCAGGTCGGCCAGATCGCTCTCGACCAGACGATCCCCCGGGCTCAGACGACCGTCCAGAAGGCCTTCTACAATCGCTTCCGATACCTTTGTCGAAAGCGAGGTGCGCTTGATCGGCATAACACCCGTATCGAGGAGACCACTCCCTCCCCGCGCGCGCCGCTTGCGAGCCCTGTTCTGACCTGCCGACGAGGTTTCGTCTTCTCTTCCAACCATTCCGGTTCCTATCGCTTCGTAAAATGCAAAGCCAATAATATTTGGCATGTATACAATGCACAATACCGAAATTTCAATCAAAATTCCGGTCCGCTCAACGCGGCCCATGCCTCTGATGCGCGACCCCGTATCGCCGCACCTGTCGCCCCCAAATGCCCGACTGCTTGGAGAAGTCCATCATGCACCATGATCAGAAGCCGGCAGCCAAGTCCGCAGCACATGTGAGTGTCATTGGCGCGGGTATCGTTGGCACATCATGCGCTCTTTTCCTCCGGCTCGCTGGGGTGCCTGTCACTCTTTATGACTACAACCGACCCGGAGCGGGGTGCTCTTCAGGAAATGCAGGGATGCTCGGCAGGGATTCGTGCGTGCCGCTCGCCCTTCCCGGGGTCATTGCGAAACTGCCCGGAATGCTGCGCTCGTCAGATGGGCCGCTGGGGATCGACGCGGGTCAGATATTGACCAGCCTGCCTTGGTTCGCAGGATTTGTCCGCGCGTCGAGGCGACACAGGGTTGCTCAACTCTCAGAAAATCTGCGCCACCTGCAGGTCCACCTTGAGGACAGTTACGACATGCTGCTAAGTGCCGCAGATGCGCACCATCTGGTGGTCAAACGCGGCAAGATTCATCTGTGCGAGACCGAAACGGCGTTTCGGGAAAGCCAAATCGCGCGCGATCTGCAACTCGCGCATGGGGTTAATCTCGACCTTCTCAAGCCCCAGGAGGTCACCCAGCTTGAGCCGGCGCTGACGCGGTCCGTCTATTGCGGGATCCACTATCCTGATGTCGGCCACTGCCTTGACCCCGCGAGCATGGTCGAGGCAATGGCGCGTGCAGTTATCGCACGCGGCGGCAAACTCGTCCGCGACCGGATCAAGGACGTTGAAATCGGCCCGGATGGACCCGCGGCGCTGATCGGCGAAGAGGGGGTCTATTCTGCGAATCGTATCGTTCTGGCGGCTGGAATCGGCTCTGGTCCGCTGGCGCGTCGACTTGGCTCGCGGGTCCCGATGATTGCGCATCGCGGATACAATGTCAGCTTTCCAGGCCATCAACTGCGGATGCCGGTGAAGTCCGAGGACCGCAAGGTGATCTTGACACCGATGGCCGCGGGCGTCCGTGTTACCGGCATCGCCGAAATTGCCCGGCCCGAGAAACCGCCTGTCCAACGATATCACCGCCTGCTGACGGACCACGCCCGCGCATTGCTGCACGAACCGCCCGAAGCGGATGCAGAGGCCCCCTGGATGGGCAGCAGACCCTGCACCCCGGACTCCTTGCCTGTCATCGGCCGATCAACACAACATCCCTCCGTCGTATTCGCCTATGGACATGGCCATCTCGGGCTGGGTCTGGGGCCAATCACCGGTCGCATTGTCGCCGGACTCCTAACTGGCGCAGCGCCGCTTGTGCCACTTGCCCCCTATCGCCCCGACCGCAATGTGCTTTTGGCCGGTTAAAGCTTGGCGATGCAGGTTGCACTGGGGCTTGACCTCATCGCAATATCTCGTATCATGTATACAATAGACCAAAAACTTACGGGGCTCCCCTTGAAATCAGGCCATACACAACCTGCAGAAAGCACAACACCAGCTGCTGACGATGCTCCCAACTGGGTGCGCAAGACAGTTTGGAGCGGGCGGAAGGTTCAGATCCTGGTGGACGGAAAGCCAGTGCAATTGTTTGAGGGCGAAGCGATCGCAACAGCACTGGCGAGCGCAGGATACCTGACACTGCGCCACAGCCCGAAGCGCGGTGCGCCGAGGGGCATGTTCTGCATCATGGGCGTTTGCCAGGAGTGCGTTGTGGAAATCGACGGCGCGATGCAGCCATCGTGCATGACAACAGCGCGCGATGGAATGCGTATAACAACCGACACGCTTAACCGACGGCGTGAAAGCTCTCCTGGAATTTCTTCCAGCAGGCAGATTTGAAAATGTCTGCAGAGGGTCAAAATTTCGACGTGGCCGTGCTGGGTGCCGGCCCGGCAGGAGCCGAAGCCGCGATAGCGGCGCGCGAGGCAGGTCTGACCGTCACACTGATCGACGAACAGTCGCGCGCGGGCGGGCAGATCTGGCGCGCGCCGTTCTTTCAGCCAGAGCAGGAGGAAATCCGCAAGAGCCCCGACCTTGCCGATGGCGAAAGGATGCGCGAACGACTGGCGAATAGCGGGGCAAAGACGCTTTTCGGGCACAGGCTTTGGTTTGCTGCGCCTTCGCTTTCACTTTCCACTGTTGCGGCGGACGGCCCGCACTGGATGTCGGCGCGCGCATTCGTGATCGCCGCCGGAACAACAGAGCGCATCGTGCCGATGCCCGGGGTGACCTTGCCCGGTGTCGTAGGTCTCGCGGCCACAACGATTTTGCTCAAGGCACATGGTGTCATACCGGGCGGACGGGTTCTGGTGGCCGGCGTTGGCCCCCTCGTCTACTCTGTGGCGGCGGGTATATGTCAGGCGGGTGGATCGGTCGCTGCGGTGGTTGATCTATCAAGGCCATCGGAGTGGCTGGCACACCTACCGGCACTTGCTGGCCGCCCCGATCTCTTGTGGCGCGGCCTCAAATGGGCCTTTGCACTCAAGACCGCCGGCGTCCCAATGCGCTTCGGACATACCGTAACCGCGATCGAAGGCGATACTCGCGTCAAATCTGCACGCATCGCAAGGGTCGACGCAAGCTGGCAGCCTTTGGAGCAGATCGAACAGATCGACGTTTCCTGCGTCTCGATCGGGCACGGGCTGACACCTGCAACCGAGACTGCGCGCCTGATCGGCGTGCCCCATTCGTTTCAGGCAGCGCTGGGGGGATTTGTGCCAGAGCTTCACGCAGATCGCGCAACGGCACTGCCGGGGGTCTACATCGCTGGCGATTGCGCGGGCATTTCAGGTGCAGCTGCGGCGCAACTGTCCGGCAGGCTTGCGGGGATACGGGCGGCTTTCGATCTGGGCGCGCTTGACGCAGTCGAATTCGAAAGGCGCGCTGGACCAGTTCGCGCCGCACTGAAGCGTGCAGACAGGTTCGGTCAAGCAATCAGCAGCCTCATGACAGTGCGGCCCGGCCTTGCACAAGCAATGCCCCGCGAGACAGTCGTTTGCCGGTGCGAGGACGTGACGCGCGCGGAAATCGATCGTGCAGTCTTGGCAGGTGCATGTGATGTGAACCAGCTCAAATCGACCACGAGATGCGGCATGGGCCCCTGCCAGGGACGGATATGTTCCGAAGCAGCCGGTGATCTGGTTGCCATCGCGTCTTCACGAACTCGGACCTGTGCGGGTCAGTGGACAGCGCGCGCCCCGCTGCGGCCCCTGACGGTCTCCGAACTCGTGGGTGCATACGAATACGACGATATTCCGAAGATCACGCCCTTGCCGGGTTGAACAAGAAAAGGAATGGCATGATGGACAAGACGCAATTACGGGGGGTTATCCCCGCCCTGACCACGCCTTTTCTGGAGGATCAGTCCCTCGACCTCGACGGGTTGAACGATCTTTGCAAGATTGTCATGGACGATGGAGTGGACGGCATCCTCGTAAATGGATGCACCGGAGAAAGCTGGGCAATCGACGATAGCGAAAGGGCACAGGTTTTTGATACCGCCGTAAAGGCATGTGCGGGCCGTGTCCCCGTGGTGGCAGGCTGTAGTGGCCTCTCTGTGGCAGAGACAGTCGCGCATGTCCGGCAGGCCGAGGCAGCCGGATGCGACGTAGCGATGATCTCACCCCCCTGGTATATTATGCTCAACCAGGATGAGATCGCAGACCATTACGACAAGGTTCTTTCCGAGATCAATTTGCCGGTGATGCTCTACAATATCCCGCGGCGTACCGGCGTACAGCTTGGCGTTGATTTGATCGACCGACTGGCCGACCACCCTAAAGTCGTTGCGCTGAAAGAAAGCTCGAAAGATTGGGGCATTCTTTCGTCCTGTATCCGCCGCACTGGTGGCCGAATAAGCGTCTTTGCAGGCTACGCCAGTCACTTTGGCCTCGCCGCGATCTGCGAAGGCGCAGTTGGATACGTGGACTCGTCCACCCCCGTTTTCGGAAGGCGGTCGCCGCAGTTCTACCACGCATCAAGCACCGGTGATCTGGAGACGGCAAGACGCATTCAAGGGGATATGGCAGCGATGTTAAAGGATTTCTTCGGTCTGGGGACATTTCCCGCCGCGATCAAGGGTGCGCTTGACCTTCTGGGACGGCCCGGCGGCCGCCCGCGGGATCCAATCCGTCCGCTGACAAGAGAGCAGATGAAGAAACTTGAATCGGCGATGCGGCGGGCAGGCCTTCTCGACGACAATTCAGCGAATGACGGGCTGAGTAGTACCACGAAACCACGACACAGCCCGGCCTCTGCATGAGCGCGCCAGACGAAAATTTTGACACTGTCGTTGTCGGCGGTGGCGTCATGGGCGCGACAGTTGCCGTACGCTTGGCGAATGCCGGGCAAAAGGTCGCCCTTCTGGAGCGAGGCGGACTGTGCATGCAGGCATCTGGGGTGAACGCAGGGACCTTGTCGATCCAGATCAAACGGGCCGCATTGATCCCCTACGCGATGAAAGGCTGGGAGCTTTGGCGCAACCCGCACGAATGGCTCGGCGCGGATGCCGGCTTCAACCAGGTCGGCGGGCTGACACTGGCCTTCACGGAAGACGAAGCGGAAATGCTGACCGAGCGAATGGAGGCACGCCGTCAGAACGGCGCGCCCGTCGAGATGATCGGGCTGAACCGTGCGCGCGAGATCGAACCAGGTCTGTCAGACAAACCGCTGCTGGCCTCCTGGTGCCCGATGGACGGCTATGCCAATTCTTATCAACTCGGCGACGTATTCCGCGCGAAGCTGCGCGAGGTCGGCGTTGCAGTGCACGAACAAACCCCAGTGGACAGGATAGTCCGCCCCGGTTCGGGCCCATCGCGCGGCAACGGCTACACGGCATGGAGCGGTGATCGCCACTTCACCGGGAAACGACTGGTGCTCGCAGGGGGGGTTTGGCTGCAAGAACTGCTATGGCGCGATTTCGGCCTGCACTTGCCGATAAACTGCAGGGTCAACCAGGTTTCGGTAACCGAACGGATGCCGCCAATAGTGAACACCGTCCTTGGTATCGCGACCAGCCTGCTCACGCTCAAGCAATCACGGAACGGCACAATTCTTATTGGCGGAGGGTGGCAGGGCAAGGGCGATCCAGAACGCGGCGGCTACGAAATCTTGCCCGAGAACCTCGTCGGCAACCTGCGACTTGCAACATATGTTGTGCCTGCACTTCGCGAGGCGCGCATCGTGCGGACATGGCTCGGTGTCGAAGGCAACACCGCTGACGTCATGCCCCTGGTTGGCGACGTCCCGGGGGCACCCGACGCCTACATCATAGGTTGCGTTCGCGGAGGATACACGATCGGGCCGTATATGGGCAAACTCCTTGCCCAGTACATACTCGGGCAGGAGCCCGAGATGCCACTCTTCGACCCAGCACGCGCGGTCATGGCTGAGACCGATACCACGGCGCAGGCAACTCACGACACGCTGTCTGCCTGATCTGAGAAAGGAAGAAAGATGCCGACGCAAGAAAAAACCAGACCAGGCAGCAATGACTATTTCGGTGCGTTGCTCGACATGGCGGACGAGATAGAAGCGCGGTATCGTTCGCTGACGCCGCGCTCGAAGGCGCTTTTCGATCGTGCAGGTGCCGTGTTTCCCGGCGGCTTCACGCGCGATGCGATCCTGCGTGCGCCCTATGCCCCCTTCATTGCCTCGGCCAACGGCACTAGGATGCATGATGTCGACGGGCGCACAATCACCGATCTTTGGTTCAATGCAACGTCCCTGCCCGTCGGCCACGCCCATCCGGAGGTCGTTGCCGCGGCGGCGAGTCAACTGGCACTTGGGAGCGCCTATTTCGCACCGACCGAACATGAACTCGCTCTGGGGGAGTTGTTGCTGGATCGCATCCCCTGCGCAGAACGTATCCGCTTCACGAATTCCGGCAGCGAGGCCGTAATGATGGCGCTGCGATTTGCACGGGCGTTTCGCGGAAGGAGTGAGGTCGTCAAGTTCGAGGGCAGCTACCACGGTTCCTACGATGATGTGAGTTGGTCCGTGGCACCCAAGCTGGATCAGATCGGTCCGGCCAAGTCACCAATTGCTGCCGCAGAGACGTCCGGTCTTGTCTGTTCCGCCGGGCGCGTTTCGATCCTTCCCTACAATGACGCAGAGAGTTTGCGCGCCTATGTGACACAACATCACGACAGGATAGCAGCCATTATCGTCGAGCCGATGGCCAATCGCATGGGCCTGATTCTTCCAGACCGCGAATTCGTAACAGAAGCGCGTTCGCTTTGTGACCGGTTTGGCATAGTCCTGATATTCGACGAAGTCATCGCGTTTCGCGTGGATTATGGCGGAGCTCAAACCGCGCTGGGGATCGAACCAGACCTTGTGACGCTGGGGAAAGTGATTGGTGGCGGCTTCCCTGTCGGTGCCCTTGCGGGGCGTGCGCAGATTCTGGGCCATTCAACGCCTGACCGCACAGCTGGACGGGTCGCCCACGCGGGAACCTTTAACGGAAACCCCATGGTCGGCGCGGCGGGTCACGCCACCATGTCCTTGCTCACCCCAGAGGTTTTCGCCCGGATGAATGAACTCGGTTCCTATGTCCGCGCCGAACTGAGGCTGATCTGCGAGCGCCTTCCACTCCAGATCACGGGTGCGGGATCGCTCTTCAAGATAAACGCGACAATGCAAGAGATCAGGAATTACCGCGACGCTGCGACGGCGAATGTGAAGTGGGAGCAGGTCGCCTCGCTCGCCCTTCTGAATGATGGCTTCATGCTTACACCGCGCCTGGCTGGCTGCGTCTCGGCCGTCACCAAACAATCTGAAGTCGATGCCTTCATCAGCGCCTTCAAGCGGTTGGTAGCAGTTTAGGAGGCGCCGGGAATGGAGGAACAGACCGCAGAACACGGCATTTTTCACAACAAGGTTGTCCTTGTGACAGGTGGAGGAAGTGGGATCGGCCGTGCCATAGCGCAGGCATTTTCACAAGCTGGCGCACGCGTTATCATTGTCGGACGCAACCAGGAGCGGCTCGAACATTCGGCACATCAGATTGGTGCCCGCGCCATCATGGCGGACGTCGCCGACGAGGCAAGCGTGGCAGCGCTCTTCGCGCGCCTCAAGGACGAAGAAGGCGGACTGGATGTGTTGGTGAACAATGCCGGCGTAACCGGCCCGGTCGCCAATGCCGAAGACATGGACATGGCCGAATGGGATGACACGGTCTCCATCAACATTCGCGGTGTACTGACCTGCATCAAGTACGCTGTGCCACTGCTCAGGGCGCGCGGTGGAGGTTCAATCGTCAACATGTCGTCGCTGATGGGATTGCGCGGTTACCCGATGCGCTCGGCCTATACCGCAACGAAGTTTGCTGTCATCGGCATTTCCGAAGCTGTCGCGCAGGAAGTCGGGCAGTTCGGGATTCGTGTCAACGCACTCTGTCCCGGCGCGGTCAATGGTGACCTCATGCAGCGGGTCGTGGCAGCACGCTCCAAGGCCGAGAACCGGCCGGCAGCCGAGATAATCAAGGCAAACTACACCGACAAGGCCGCTTTGCGGCGCTGGGTAGAACCCGAGGAGGTCGCGGCAGTCACTCTGTTTCTTGCCAGTGACGCCGCGAGCTCTGTCACTGGAGAGCGAATCCGGGTGGATGCGGGCCGGATGTAGCGACCGACCGCTCGCGCGGGCAGCGGACGGGCTCGAGGCCCTTGCCGAGCAGTTGGCGGCGGACCCCGATGATCTCGCAGGTGCGCCAAGTTCCGTCGCAGCCGTAGACGCCAGTAACTCTCAGCGGTTGATCG
>SKWJ01000127.1 GCA_007128995.1 Paracoccaceae bacterium | reverse complement strand
GACCATGGTTCGTCCTCCTGGCTTGAGGCTCTGCTCCTCCGAGCAACCCTCGTTGAAAGCCGCCAGTGTAGGGCGAACCACCCCGTCACAGGCCAGCCGCAGAAGGACATACGGTCTTACGCCACATGTTCGTGGAACAGGTGTCCAAGTGCCGTGGAATACTCAAGTGGGCGCATCAAATCGGAATCGCTGGGCGCATCACCCCGGAATACGCAGCCAAAGTAGTGCTAATCTTATCGATCAGTCTTGTTAACTTTTTGCACGTGTCCTGAGGCGCTTAATATAGTATCGCATAATTGCAAATGATAGTAGCACCATCGCGATCGCCAGAAAAACGCCGGATATCGGCCGCATAATGAAAATACTCAGATCGCCACTGGCTATCAGCAGTGCGCGACGGAAATTTTCCTCCATCATTGGACCAAGCACATAACCCAGTAACAAAGGAGCAGGACTGAATCGTAACGTGATCAGGATGTAGCCAAATATCCCAAATACCAGCAACAGGAACACATCTGCGACTGAGTTCTTTATCGAATATACACCAAAACAGATAAATACCAGAATGGCGGGGTAAAGAATCCGATAAGGGATTTTCAGGACTGCAACCCATACCCCGACAAGTGGAATGTTCAGCACAAGAAGCAGCACGTTGCCGATCCAGAAACTCGCAATCAGGCCCCAAAATACTTCCGGATTCCGCTCGATCAATTGTGGGCCTGGGGTGATCCCGTGTATCATCAGCGCGCCCAGTATGAGCGCCATGGTTGCCCCACCGGGTATGCCGAGCGTCAAGGTCGGAATGAATTCCGCTTGAGATGCCGCATTATTGGAACTTTCCGGGCCCGCTAAGCCCTCTGGTGCGCCCTTGCCAAATCGTGACGGGTCGCGGGAAATTGCTTTTTCGACAGCGTAGGACACAAAGGCCGCGACGGTGGAGCCGGCACCAGGAATGATGCCGACAATCGTGCCGATTACCGACCCGCGCATGATCGGCCTGCCAGAGCGACCCATTTCGTCACGCGAAGGAACAAGGTTGCGCAGTGTTATCTTCTGGTCGGCAAGGCTCTTGCCCGTCAGCCGCCCGATACTAGCAATAACCTCCGACACGCCGAACAGGCCCATGGCGACGATCACCAGCCCGATACCATCATATAGATACGGGTTCCCGAAAGAAAACCGCATTTGCCCCGACATGACGTCGGTGCCCATCAATCCCAGCAAAATGCCAATGACAACCATGGCGATACCCTTGAACGGTCCACTATCCACCAGCGCGACCGCCAACACCATGCCTAGGAGCATCATCGAAAAATACTCGGCAGATCCAAGTGACAGGGCAACCCGTCCAAGGGCCGGCGCAAAGAACATCATCACTATGATTGCAACACAACCGCCGAAGAATGACGCGATTGTCGTGATAAACAATGCAGGCCCCGCCCGACCGGCAAGTGACATCGGATAACCGTCAAGGCAGCTCACAGCCGAGCCTGCAGTGCCCGGCAGGTTGAGCAGGATTGCCGCAGTTGATCCACCATATTGCGACCCGTAGTAAATTCCTGCGAGCGTGACGATGGCCATTGTCGGGTCCAGATGGAAGGTCAGCGGCAACAGCATCGCAATTGTAGCCAACGGCCCCACACCGGGTAGCACGCCGATGAATGTGCCCAGCGTCACCCCAATCAAACTGTAAAGAAAAACCTCCGGCGTCATTGCTGCGCCGACGACACTTAGAATGTCAAGCAAATCGCTCATCGCGGCCACCGGAAAGCGGAGAGCGGGAATCCCAGCCCGATGACAAAAACAAGCCAGCACATCGGCGCGATTATCCCTGCCAGCAGAAGTGTGCCTAACAACCCGTAACGCGTTTCCGAAAACCGGGCAATCAGGACCAGTGCCATGACAGCCGGGATCATGCCGAAGCGGGGTAGGATAACGGCAAATGCCATTAGCGCCACCGACAGCACCACCATCGGTCGCCAGTTGAACTGTGCTAGGGGTGCTGAACGGGTAAAGCTTGCAAGAAGAGTGACGGCGCCGCAGATGATCAGGATCACACCCAGCGCCTGCGGGAACATGCCCGGCCCGATGGAGGAGAGTTGTCCAAGCCGATAGTTCAGGGCCTCGACGTAAACGAATGTCCCGACCCCTAACAGTAGCAGCCCCGAGGCCATCTCCGTCCGGTCAATCTTTTTCAGGATTTGCATGTCGCCTCCGCGTTCTGCAGGTTGTTCCGGGCAGGGCGCCTACCGCGTCATCAATCAGCCGCCACCGAACCGCGCCCCCGCAGCCAGACAGACGGATCCAGCAAATGCCGTGGCTCGCGGCCCGCAAGGGCTGCAAGCACATGTTCCGCGCAGGTAAGTGCTGTTGCTTTCAATGCGTCCTCCGTCGCTCCGGCGATATGCGGCGCCAGCAACACGTTGGGCAAAGCAAGCAGCGGATTGTTTCGTGCCGGCGGCTCTGTATCGAACACATCAAGGCCTGCGCCGGCGATATGTCGCGCCTTAAGGGCGCGGGCCAAGGCCGCTTCGTCGATCAGCCCGCCGCGCGCCGTATTTACCAAGATCGCGCCAGGTTTCATGGCCGCCAGCGCATCTGCATTGATTGTCTGGTGGGTATCCGGGCGCAATGGCCGGTGCAGGCTGACAAAGTCGGCTGCCCCAAGCAATTCGGTCAGGGTGGCCGCGCGTTCTGCGCCACAATCTGCCAGAACCGCGTCGGGTGCGTTCGGTGACCACACAAGCAGCCGCATCCCGAAGCCATCGCGCGCGATGGCGCCTGTCATTTGCGCGATTGAACCGAACCCGACAAGACCAAGCACCTTCTCGCTTATCTCAGCCATTCCGCCAGTATAGCGGAAGGCCCAGTCGCCGTTGCGCACGGCGGTATCCGCTTCCGCGGCACGACGCGCGACTGCAAGCATCATCATCACGGCATGTTCTGCCACCGACCGGGTATTGGCTTCAGGTGTGTTAGCAACCGGAATTCCCAACGCGTGTGCATGGGCAACATCAACCTTGTTCGTCCCCACCCCGTGGTTCGAGATGATACGAAGGGCGGGTGCAGCATCCATCACCGCCTGGGTCAGCCCCGCGTCACGTGTGATCAAAGCTTGGGCGCTACCGACTTCTTCTGCGACGGTGGCCATGTCCGGGCTGGTGGCAAAGCGCACCGACACCCCCTGCGCCCGGAGACGTTCAACACCCGCCGGGTGTATCGGCTGGACGACATAGCATTCTGGCAGCCCATTGGTCATCTTGGGTCCTTTCGGTTGGTAACAGGCAGCGCCAAGCCCCGCTCAAGCACGCGCGTTGCCTCCATAAAATCGTCAAATTCCATTTCTTCGCGCGGATTATGGCTGCCATTGCGGTTGCGGATAAACAGCATCGCCGTCGGCACGCCTTCATGCGCAAACACGGAAGCATCATGACCAGCGCCACAGGGCATCGAGCGCACGGGAATACCAAGGCTTTTGCTTTCTGCGCGGATCGCCTCGATCAGTGCAGGGTCCATCTGCGCGGGGGTGGATGCTGTTTTCGTCCCGAGATCGATCGTAACACCACCTTTTTTGGCGACACGGTCAGCAATATCCTGCAGGTCGGTTTCGATCAGGTTAAGTGTCGTTGCATGCGCAGATCGCACATCAATACTCAGGTCCACCCTGCCAGCAACCTTGCTAAAATCTGCTTCGTCCGGATCGGTAGAAAGCCGTCCGAAGGTAATAACCAAGTCATGCCCTTCCTCAGCCCTGCGAGACCAAATGTCATCCATTTCGGTAATAAGTCGCGCTGCTGCCAATGCCGCATCGCGCCGTAGCTCGCGGGGGGTGGCGCCGGAATGGGCATAGGCACCCGAAATGGTAGCCGAACGATACCGGAAGCTGCCGCGAATGCTGCTAACGAGACCCACAGCCTGTTCCGACCCCATAAGCACTGGCCCCTGTTCTATATGAACCTCTACGAAGCGCGCAATGCGCGCGGGGTCCAGCGCTGCCACACCGCTTTTGATAACTTCCGGATGGCCGCCAAATTCGAGCAGATGATTGGCAAGGCTGCGTCCGGTATCGCGACGGCAAACCTGCAACGCCGCGGCATCCAGCCTGCCAAATGCGGCCTTGCTGCCAATATAGGATACTGGGAACCACGCACTTTCTTCAGCCCGGATCGCAACAAGAACTGTATCAGCCGACGGAACAAAACCGGCTTTGCGCCATCCTGCCAATACCGCTAGCCCCGACAGTACCCCCGCCGCGCCGTCGAAATTGCCGCCGCGCGGAACTGAATCCAGATGCGAGCCCACCAATACCTTTGGCGCAGTCCTGTCTTGACCGGGGAGTGCGGCATAAAGGTTCAGCGCCGCGTCTGTTGTCACCTCAAGCCCGATGCGCTGTGCTTCCGCCCGGACTAGATCATGCGCTGCCTGTTCGCCGGGCCCGTAAGTGTCGCGCGTGATCCCAACACCATCGAAGGATTGGGTCGCGAGCTTGTCGAAAAGGTCGCGCGCCAGATCAAACGCGGGTTCTGTTTTCATGCCGCTGTCGCCTCCAGCTTGCGCGTAAACTGGGACATGTCGATGGTGGCGGTCTTTTCGCGCAGTAGGCGACCAAAACCTTCGATTGAATCGTTCAGCTCCATCAAGCGCATACATGCCCAGAAACAGGCCTGATTTGAAGTTACGACGGGTTTGCCAAGGTCGCGTTCGATCGACTCGATAACATCAATGGTGGCAAGATTGGTGCAGGAAATAAAGATCGCCTCTGCGTCCGGCGTGTTCGCCGCGCGCGCCATTCGATAAACCTGCTCAGGGGGCACCCGGCCGATACCGCGGCGTTCTTCCTGAGTTTCGCCCAGATTCAAGCCCAGCAGTTTCGTAACCTCGAAACCGTGCTCAACAAGGAACCGATCCTCGCTCTCGTTGACGAAATCCACATAGGGTGTTGCGACGGCGACCCGCTT
>SKWJ01000479.1 GCA_007128995.1 Paracoccaceae bacterium | reverse complement strand
CTGAATTGTGACAGATAGGCATAGATATCCTCTGCCGATCCGCGCAGCCGGTGGTTCATGTTCGAACGCGCCCGCGCATCGCCTGTGACCTCGCGCAGAAAGCCGCTCGGGTCTTCGACATAGGCAACGAAACTCTCCTCGTCCCAGACCACGCCATGCTCCTCCCCGGCAGCGACAATCGCGCTTGAGAACCGGGCATAACCGTCATAGGCGCCCGCCTGCCGGCCCGACACACCCCAAAGGTTCGGCCCGGTCGGGGCCAGACGCTGGATCACTTCGCCATCGGGCGACACAATGCCATGGCAGCTTGCACATTGGCGGAAATTCTGTTCGCCCGCTGCGGCGTCGCCGCTGGCCTGCGCATGGGCTGTGAATGGCGCAATCGCACAGGCTGCGATCGCAAGGAATTTCAGTTTGGACATGGGTCTCTCCTTTGTCCCGGGCTTTGCCCGCGTTGCTTTTCGCGGGCCTGGAACCGCCCGCTCTACACTCCTAGCATAAAGCCTGTGCGCCCTGACGCAAGCCGACAATAAGTCTATTGACATTGTGCCGCGGCTGTTGACTGGTGCAGCCTCGCAACCCAAGCCCCCTTTTGTCCATGGCCAGCGGGACCGCGCGCATGCCTCAGACCTCCTCATTGCGTCCGCGTGGGCAGATCATTTCTGCGCTGGGGGTGGTGATGATCTTCACATGGGGCAGCAGCTATTATCTGATGACCGTGCTGGCCGCGCCTGTTGCCGCAGATACGGGCTGGAGCCTGAATGCCATAACAGGCGCGCTCTCGGCAGGGCTTCTGACAGCGGCCCTGATCTCTCCACGGGTGGGCAGGATGATCGCACGCTGGGGCGGGCGGCCGGTTCTGGCGGCGGGGATTGTGGCGCTGGCGCTGGGGCTGGTTCTTCTGGCCGCGGCGCAGGCGCTGTGGGTGTTCTGGCTTGGCTGGCTGTGTCTTGGGCTGGGGATGGCCGCGACCTTGTATGACCCGGCCTTCGCCACGCTGGGCCGGATTTACGGGGCCGAGGCCCGCAGCGCCATCACGGTGCTGACGCTTTGGGGCGGGTTTGCCAGCACTGTGTGCTGGCCACTTTCTGCGCTCATGCTCGAGGCCTGGGGCTGGCGCGGCGTGGCGCTGGCCTATGCCGGGCTGCACCTGTGCCTGACACTGCCGCTGGTCTGGTATGTGCTGCCGCAAGAGCAGGCAACTGCCCCGCCTGCCCGCACCGGGCCAGCGACTGACGCAGCGCGTCTGTCACCGCAGGAGATCCGCCAGATTGCGCTGATGGCGGTCCTTCTTGTGGTCAATGGTCTGATCGTGGTGAATATCTCGATCTGGCTGTTCACACTGTTGCAGGCGCAGGGCATCTCGTTGGGTCAGGCGGTCGCCCTTGGCGCGCTGATCGGGCCTGCACAGGTTGGCGCACGGCTGATCGAAATGGCCGGGCGCGAACGCCACCACCCGATCTGGACGATGATCGGCTCGACCGGGGCGATTGCGCTCGGGCTGGGGCTGATGGCCTTGGGACTGCCGCTGCCGGCGCTTGCGCTTATCCTGTATGGTGGCGGCAACGGGCTGTTTTCGATCGCGCGCGGGTCGCTGCCGCTGGCCCTGTTCGGGCCAGAACGCTACCCGCTGCTGATGGGCCAGCTTGCCCGCCCGGCCCTGATGGCGCAGGCCGTGGCCCCGATGGCGGGCGCCGCTGCAATCAGCACGCTGGGCGAAGCGGCCACCGTGCAGGTTCTGGCCGTGCTTGGCATGGCCAATCTCGCCCTCACATGGGGCTTGTGGTACAGCCGCCGACAGACCGGGTGACGGCAAGCGCGGGCCTGCCGGGGCTGGCTGTCCCAGTGGCAAGAGGCGGTCAGTTGCGGGCCAGCACCTCCAGCAGAACATCGCGGACCTGCGCCTTGCTGAAAGGCTTGCCAAGGCAGGCGACAAACCCCTTGGCGCGGTATTCCTCGGTCTGGTCCTGCATGACATTCGCGGTGACAGCGATCGCCAGGGGTGGCGGGGCGGACTGCGCCTTGGCACGGGCCTGCAATTCGGCAAGCGCGCTGAGCCCGTCCATGACCGGCATCGAGATATCCAGAAGCAATATGTCGAACCGGCCCGGTTCCCAAAGCGCGCAGGCCTCGGCCCCGTCATGTGCAAATTCGGCACTCACCCCGAAGCTGGCCAGAAACGCGCTGAGAATCCGCAGGTTGATCTTGTTGTCATCGGCCACAAGCACATGCAGCCCATCCAGCCGCGTATTGTCGGCAGGCGGGGGCGGCGGGGCTTCCGGGGCGCTGTCGGCCTTGGGGCAGGGCAGGTGCAGGGTGATCGTCGTGCCCTGCCCCGGCTGGCTGGCGATCCGGATCTGCCCGCCCATCAGCGTCACCAGCTTGTGCACGATCGACAGTCCCAGCCCGGTTCCGCCAAAGCGGCGTGTCACCGAATTGTCGGCCTGCTCGAACTCTCCGAACACGCGCTCCACCTGCTCGGGCGACATGCCCACACCGGTATCGGCCACTTGAATCATGAGCGCCCCGTCCGCGACACTTTCCGCGTCCAGCCGGATGGTGCCGCGTTCGGTAAACTTGACCGCATTGCCCAGCAGGTTGCCGATGATCTGGCCCAGCCGCGTGCTGTCGCCCAGATGCGGCAGGCGCAGCGAGGGATCGAGGTGCAATTGCAGATCCACGCCCTTGCGCCAGGCATTGGGCGCATGCAGCTCGCGTGCCCAGGTCAGCAAGTCAGCCGGGATGAAGGCACGGGCTTCCAGCGTCATCTTCCCCGATTCGATGCGCGCCAGATCCAGAATGTCGTCGATGATGGACAGCAATCCGTCGCCCGAGGTGCGAATTGTTGACAGCATGTTCGACTGTCGCGGCGTCAGCTCGGTGTCTGACAGCAATTCGACCATGCCCATGATGCCATTCATCGGGGTGCGGATTTCATGGCTCATATTCGCCAGAAACGCCGATTTCGCACGACTGGCGGCCTCGGCCTGTTCGCGCGCCTGATACAGTTCCGTGACATCGGTGCGCAGGCCGACACGGCCCCCGTCGCGCGTGCGCATTTCGTGAATGCGCAGCACCCGGCCATCGGCAAGGCGCTGCTCGAACGCCGCTTTGGGCTGGCGGTGCAGGGCCATGCGCTCTTCCAGCCACGCCTCTTCGCGCCCGATCGCATCCGCGATCTGGCCTGCATTGACCGAACGCTGCAGGATCTGGGCGAACGTCTCGCCCTCGGCCATCTGCGCCCCCGTCTCGGCATAGAATTCACGGTGGCGCATATTCGCCATGATCAGACGGTCCTGCGCGTCATACAGGACAAACCCGTCCTGAAGCGCCTCGATCGCATCGAAAAGCTGGGTCCGCGCCTGTTCTGCCACGCGTTCCAGCGCATGCGCACGTTCCTGCGCGGCGATCAGCGACGTGATGTCCCCCCCGACACCACGATAGCCCTGAAACTGCCCCTCTGCATCATAGAACGGGACGCCACTTGTGCGAAACCAGACCAGCCCGCCATCCGAGCTTGGATGTGAATAGACGAAATTGGTGAAGGGTTCGCGCGCCTGAAGGGTCTGCGTCATCGCCTGCCATGACGGGCTTGACAGGGTCTTGGGATCATGGCCGACATAGTCTTCGCGCGTCAGGCCCAGAATGGGCCACGCATCCCCGACGGAGCGCGCATATCCGGTCGAGACATAGGTGAAGCGCAAATCAGCATCCTGTTCCCAAAACCAGTCCGTGCTGGTCGAGGCGATGTCCTGCAGGCGCTGGATGGCGGTATCACGGTCGGTGAGCGCCTGTGCAAGGGCATCCCGCGCGGCGGTGATCGCTTCTTCGCGCGCGATCTGCTCGCTGACATCCAGCGCGATCCCTGACATCTGCCGGGCGACGCCCGTTTCCGTGCGCGCCACGACCCGACCACGCAGCAGCACCCAGACCCAGCGCCCGGTCACATGGCGCAAGCGCAGCGTCATGTTCAGCGCATCATCCCCCTGACCAAGCACGCCGTCGAAGGCGACGCGCGCCACCGCTGCATCCTCTGGGTGCAGCAAGTCATAGAAGGCTGCGGAATCCAGCAGGCGGCTGTCCTCTTCCAGGCCCAGCATCTGGCACCAGACCGCGTTGACGCGGGTCAGGCGGGTATCCAGCGCCCATTCCCATGTGCCGATCTGCGCGCCCTCGATCACCATCTCCAGCCGTGCCTGGGTTTCGCGCAGCGGTGTGATGTCCACGCGCAGCCCCACCCGGTCGCCATGCGGTGTCTTGTGTTCAAAGGCGCGAATCCAGCGCCCGTCGCTGAGGCGCTGTTCAACCTGATTGCTGTCTTGTTGCAACTGTTTGTTGCGCTCTTTCAGCCATGCTTGCTCGTTGCCAACAGCCTCGGGATATTCCTTGTGTTTCAGCCGCAAGGCAATCATGTCGCCGCGTTGCATTCCGGGCCTCAGAAGCGGGCCTGATCTGGGGAACTGATCGCGGTAGGGCTGGTTGCACATCACCAGCCGGTCATCACTGTCAAACAGGGCAAACCCGTCCGTCAGCGCATCCACGGCGGACGTCAGGCGACCGGTTGCCAGTTCGGCCTCCTGGCGGCGGGCCTCGATCTCGGCCTCATGCGCGTGGCGTGCCGTCTGATCATCCACGAAATGCCAGACCGCCTTGCGTCCGTCCGTGTCGGTTGTCAGCACCCCGGACAAGTGAACATGGGCCACAGAGCCGTCAGCGCGGAAATATTGCTGATCGATCGGGCCGTAGCGGCCCGTCGCCTCCAGCAGGGCGCGCTGTTCCAATGCCGTCTGAACCCCTTCCGGGGTCGTGATCTGGCGCATTTTCAGCGCCGTCAGCGCCGGGCGCGAATAGCCCGAATCACGCAGGAACGCGGGATTGGCATCCAGAAAGGTGCCATCCTCGAAGTCATTCAGAACGATCCCGATCGGCGCGAATTCGAAAATGCGCTGCAATTGCTGCAAGCGCGCCGCCTCCCCCAGCGCGGCCGACTGTCCCTCGGTCGTGTCGCGCACCACGAAGATATACCCGCCCCGCGCGCCCTGACGCGCTGTTGCGCGCGCTTCATACCAGCGCAGACCCTGACTGTCCTCGATACTGTAGCGCTGCGATGGCGCCCCCCCGGCCGCATCGACCGTGTGCATCATGTCTTGCGCGATATCAGCCACATGCGGGGGCAGCATTTCGCTCAGCCTGCGGCCCTGCATCTGCACACCCGGGAACAGTTCCCAGTCGCCCCCGGACTGATGCGCCTGTTCAATCACCCCGGCGCTGTCAACCTCGAGGATCAGATCCGGGATCGCCAGCAAGGTCGCTTCCAGCCGCTCGGCACTTTCGCGCAGATTTGTTTCTGCCTGCACCCGCAGTTTCAGCCCGCCAATCCCATTGGCAAGCGCGCGCAGCAGCAAGATGTCATCCGCGCTCCATGCGCGCTTCTTGCCAATACTGTCACAGCCGACAAAACCGACAGGCTGGCCATCCTCAAAGATCGGGGCCAGCAGCAGCGATTCGATATCCTGCGCTTCAAGATGCGCGCGCAATGCCGCTTCGGCCTCGGGCAGGTCGGACAAGGCCTCGACCCGGAACACCTGATCGGCCTCCAGACTGTCCCAGATATGCGTGAAATCGGCCTTCGCCAGCCCCTGCAACTCTGCCATCATCGAGGGAATGCCAGGCGCTGTCCATTCATTGGTATTGTGCATCTGCTCAGAGAAGCCAGACCAGAACACATAGGTCCGGCTGAGCCCTGCGAAATGACCGCAGGCCGCGAGCGTTGCATCGACAATCCCATCAGCGGCCGCCGTGCTTGCCCGCGCAAGCCGGTTCAGAAGGGAGACAGCCAGTTCCTGTGCTGACCTGCACTGCTCTGCAGGCAAGGGAATATAATTGCTTCTAGACACTGTTTTACCAGATACATACGCCTGTGGGTGAGCGTGCATCTTTGCGCGTTAACCTGTCAATCTGGTAAACGCACAGATCTGCGTTATCCAGCAACGCAGGCCCGTATGAACCTTTTGGCCGCACTCATTTGGCGTAGTCGTAATAGCCATAGCCAGAATCGGTATCCAGATGCGTGCATTTGTTCAGAATGACACCCATCACATTTGTCTGCTGCGCCAGATCGCGTTCACAGGCATCGATCTGCTTGATCGTCGATTGTTCGGCCCCGGCCACGATCAGCACACAATCGACCTGGGATGCGAAGGCCATCATATCATCATTGGCCTGCAAGGGCGGCATGTCGAACAGCATCAGGTCAGGTTGATAGCGCTCTTCCATCTGGGTCAGCGCCGCCCCCGTGCGGCCCTGCAGCAGAAGATCCGACGCATCGCTGCGCGGCTGGTGGCACAGCGCGAATGCCAGATTGAAATTATAGCAGGCAGCCTGCTGGGCAAAGCCGATGCGCCCTTCCAGCCAGGATGCGATCCCTTTTTCGGTCCTGAGGCCCAGCAAGCCCCCAAGCGAGGGCCGACGCAGGTCCATCTCCAGAAGGATCGTGTACAGATCTGGCTGTCGCGCCAGGCTGAAGGCCAGATTGAGAATCACAGTGCTTTTGCCGCAGCCGGGCGCGGGCGAGGTGATGGCAAGCCGCTTCCAGCCATTCGCCCGCATTGTCTGCAACACCTTGGTGCGCAACTGGTCATACAGTACCGAGTTGCGCCCGCCATGCAGCGTCATGATGCGGTTGCGCAGCAGGTGATCTGCATCCGGCATCATCGGCCTGAATTCCGACCAGGCCGCCCGAGGGGCTGGCCCGTCTTTCAGCGCTGCGTCGCCGCCATGCGGGACTTCGGCGTCCCGCGCAAGAGCAGGCGCAACCGGGACAGGCTGTTCCCGCAGGACTTGCTCTGATGCGGTTTGTTCGCGTTCACGTTGCGCGCGGGCCTTGTTGATGGCCGTCTGAATTCTTTCCAAATAGTCTACTCCCAGAGCTTATCCAAACCGCGCGCGCACACGCTCGACAATCATATCCAACGGCATGACCTGACTGTCCAGAGCCCAGATTCCGACGCCAAGCACGATCACCGCCGTCGCACCGCCCCCCCAGAGCATCAGACGCCGCCTGAAAATCTCTGCTTCGGTGCGCATGTAGGGAAGTGTGGCAAAAGGCGTGATACCCAGACCGCGGGTCAGATCCTCGGGGCGGCGGATCACGGGGCGCAACAGGGTCAGTCCCAGTGCAAGCGCAAATCCAAGCCCTGTGCTTCCCGCGCCGCCAGCCAGCATGATCAGCATGCGGTTGGGGCTGTCAGGGGTGCGTGGCGGCGTCGCCGGCTCGACCATGTTCAGCCGCTGGCCGCGGGCCATGCTTTCGATCGTGTCGCCGGTTTCAGCGCGCGCGCGATTGGCGACAGCCTCGTTATAGCGCGTCTGCGCGGCGCGGTAATCGCGTTCCAGCGTTTCCAGTATCACTGTGTTGGACGGAATCTCATCGACAATCTCTTCCAGCCGGGCGATGCTTTCCTCCAGCCGCGGGCGCTCGCGCTCGATCGCGGCAATCTGACGCTCCAGATCCGCAATCTGCACATCATACTGGCTCATCTGCTGCGGCGGCTCTATGCCGTCTTGTTCGGCCTGCGCGGCGGCAGTTTCCTGGTCTGCCACAATCGCTTCCAACCGTTCGATTTGGGCATCCAGCAGCCGGACGCGCGGGTTTTGTGGCGATAGCAACGTGACAACGCGGGATCGTTCCGACTGAAGGTCGCGCAATTCGCGGGCTTCGGCGGTGGCAGCAGGGCCACCTGCATCGGCCTGCGCGATCGCCCGCATCCGGATGAGCTGATCGCGCCGGTCGCTCAGGTCAATGGCGCGTTCTTCCAGCCGTTCAAGCCGATCCTCCAACCCGGTCAGACGCGTGCGCGTGAAATTCGCGGCAGCGGGCAATGCGTTCAGATTCTGCTGCTGGAACTCGAGAATCGCGGCAGAGCGCCGGGCCAGTTCCTGATCCAGACGCGACACTTCCTGCTCGAAGAATTCAAGGGTCTGGCGGGCTGCGGCGGTACGCATCTCGACATTTTCGCGCAACAGGCGCGTGGCCATTTCATTGGCGACATCGGCGGCAAGCTGTGCGCTCGGCGCTTTGAACGTGACCGTCAGAAGGGTTGCCCCGCTCGACCCGCGCCCGCCCGGCGTGGAGACGCTTATGCTCATCCGCTCGCGCATGTCCTCGACGATCGAATCGCCACTGCGGCGCGGCGCACCTGCTGCAATTTCAGCGGCATAGACATTCATCCGGTTGGCGAGGTCGATCAGCACATCGCGCGTCATCACCCGCTGGCGCAGGATCTGCAACTGTTCGGCGGTCCCGGTTCGCACCGTCGAGGCCGCGAGGTCGCCCGGGATCTGAGGCGATTCTGCAATCATGACCACGCGGGCGCTGTAGGTCGCGGGCAGAGATTGAGCATACCACATCGCCCCCGATGTCCCGATCACCCCAAGCAGGATAATCCAGTGCAGACGCTGCAATACAAGTGACAGGTAGAACTTGATTTCACTCATCTGCTGTTCCGTTCCTATAAGCGGCGCTCTTATGCGCCATGGCTGGTCGCACCGGGACGATATTGTCGGGGAAATCCACATGCTCGCCAGCGAAGAACACGCCGTCGGTCTGGATATTCCGCAAGGTCAGGGGGCTGACATGCTCCACATCATCGGCGAAGGCGTAAACCAGTGCCAGATCGCAGAGCTGGTTCACCAGCCGCGGAATGCCGCCGGTCATCTGATAGATGATGGCTGCCGCCTCGGAGGAGAAGACGTTGTCGCGCGGGCACCCCGCCACCCGCATCCGGTGCTGGATATAGGGCAGGATATCCGACGCCCCAAGCGGGCCAAGATGAAAGGCAGAGGAGACGCGCTGCGCAAACTGCTTCAGGTCCGGGCTGCGGATAAGGTCACGCAATTCTGGCTGCCCGACAAGGATCAGTTGCAGCAATTCGTCCTTGTTGGAATTGATGTTGGTGAACATCCGCAGTTCTTCAAGACTGTCACGCGACAGGTTCTGCGCTTCGTCAATGATGATTGCGACACGGTTTCCGGCGGCGTATTCATCAATCAGGTATCGCTGGAACTGGTCGAACAGTTCGACATAGCTGGCGTCCGGCGGTGCGGGCTGATCAAGGGACAGCAGCACCCAGCGCAACAGGTCCCCCCTGTCACCGATCGCGTTCGACACAAGGCCAAGGCGGATATTCTCTGGCAGAGATTTGAGAAGATGATGCAGGATCGTGGTCTTTCCGGCCCCCACCTCGCCGGTGATCAGGGTGATCGGGGCGCGGGTCAGCAGACCATATTCCAACATCGTTAGCCCCCGCGTATGCAGGGGCGACCAATACATGAAGGCAGGATCTGGCTGAATTGCAAACGGGCGCATCTTCAGCCCGAAATGCTCGTTATAGACATTGGCGTCTTCGTCGGGCCTGTGCGCTTTGCCTTGGGTGCTGTGCTCTGCCATCTCAACTCTCTCCCGAAAATGCCGGTCTGATACTTGTATACTGTAAATTTCCGTCTAGCTTCTTAACACACCATCGTCGGGCATTGCATTTCAGGACAATATCACAAACACGCAAAACGAGAGTGACAGATCGCTCAGCACAGATCGCACTGCGCATGATACGATCTTCAAGGGTCATGACTTCTGTCATTGACGCACCAACACTCACTCGAAATATATTTACCAAACGCAGGCGTGGAATCCATGCCCCAATCATGGCGATATCTAGATTGTTATGGCTTGAAATACAAGATGATCAGCACCCGCGCATGTTTCTTGAGCCATTCGCCGGTTTTATTGGCAACATGTATTTGGCGGACCCGCATAGAGATAGCAGGCCCGCCCGGCAAATCCTGTGATCTGGCCTGTTTGCCGCGTTGCCTTTGGCTGAGGCTGGCCCGTCTGCACCAGAAATCAGGATATTAGCGCGCCAGATCAACGGAGCATAGCTTGGCTAAGTGGCCGTTGCCCGATCAGATACACAGCGCATGAATACCCTGAGCGGTCGTGCCTGTTGCGCGCACGCGCCGTGTGCCGATCGGCAAAAGGCTGAAATCAGCAACCTGAACGCTGCGATGCGTGCCCTCGATCGTGTCCAGCATCAGCGCGCCACCCGTCTGGACATACAGGGCAAGCGCATAGCGCGGCAGGTCCGCGCTGTCGTCAGGCGTGACTGGCAAGATATCCGTGGCAGGTCCGGACAAAGATGGGGTGCGGTGCATAAACGGGTTTTGCATGAGACTGTTCCTTTTCGGCAGGCAGGGGTCCGGCACCGCTGGATTGCGGTTGGCCATATCGAAGTCTCTGCCGAAAGGATGAATATCCTGCTAGAGCAGCGTACGCAGCGCGTCGCGTCGTGCCTCCAGTCGTCGCCACGTGACGAATGGTTCCCGCGACTTGGGCGATGCAGGCGCGACAGGCCGCACTGCGGGACTTTTCACACAGAGAGGTTCTGCGAGCAAAGCTGCGCAGGATTTGACCGCAAAGGGCTTTAAAGCTGTCAGTGGACACCTTTCGCAAGGTGGCGCACGCTAGCGACGCATAAGAAATTCCCGGTCCAGTGTCAGGAACAGGCTGGAGGAAGATGCAGTGGTCGCCTCGGCCCTGCGGATGCGGTGATCCGCCCCGGCCCGAAGCCCCCAATCCGGTGTCAACGCATAGCGGACGCTGGCCGAAACTGTCAGATTGCGGATCGTCTCGTCGGTGTCGCTGCGTGTGTTTTCCTGCAACCCAAGGTTGGCCTGCCCGACAAGATCAGGTGTCAGGTTCTGGGTTGTCCGCGCATTGAACCGCGTCACCACGGTTTCACGGTCGCGCGTGTCGGACGTGACAGAGCGTGACAGTGACACACCGACAGACCCGTTGGGTGTGTCTTCACTCCAGGACACGGCGCCGATCAGCCCCGGCGACCCACCCGGTGAGACATTGAGCCCGGCGCTGAGGCCCAGCGTACCGCGGGGCAGTTCAAGTTGCCGGCCAAAGGACAGGCTGTTGCGCCCGCCCTCGGGTGTCTGCACGCTGGACAGGCTCACGGAATAGTTTCCGTCGGGGCGGTCAAGCGCCAACCCGAGCGAGTATCTTTCGGTCTGCCGCATCGGAGAGCCGACCTCGTCAAACTGACTGACCGAGACGCCGGTGTTTAGCCGCAGCACTTCAGTCAGATCGAATCGCAGCGACACGCCTGCGCTGCGCCGGGTGCTGTCAACAAGATCAGGATTGTTTGTGCCCGAATATCGCGTCTCTTGCTGACTGGCGAAGACAGAGCCCCCGAACGGCGCATCGCGCCCGAACTCCAGCCGCGCATTGCCGCCATAGCGGCGCCGGGTCGCACTGGTTTCGATTATTGTCAGACTGACTTGGCCATCTTCCTCACCAAAGCCTTCTTCCAGCTCTTCAAGAAGCAGATCAGAGGTCGTGATCCGGCTCTGGTTGACGAATGCCCCCAGACTGAATTCCATGCTGGCGTTCCGACGACTATACCCTGCCGAAAAAGATGGGTCGCCCAGAAATTGCGATTCACCATTGTTACTGGCAACAATCGACCCGCGCGCATTGAAGTTGAACGATTCAACCCGTGTCTCGGATGAGAAGCCGAAATTCAGGTTGGTCCGGGCGGTCAGATCGGTATCGGAGGACGGAGAACTGAGCCCAGGGTTGCTGCGTCCCCGGAAATCCTGCGACACGCCCAGCCGATAGGTCAGACCGCCTCCGTCCTGCGCGATGATCGGCGACAACCCAAGCCCCAGGCAAAGCGCTGCCGAGAGCGCCGCGACCTTGCCGAATCGGGCAGAGCGGCGGCTGCGTGAGGCATGCGCGCGAAACGGGGTGGCCATTCTGACCGCTCCTTATTCGAACAGGCGGCGTTGCGGGATGATGAATATATCGCCATCCATCAGCGTTACAGACCCGGAATCGCTGGTTCCCGCCTCGATTGCGCGGTAGTCGATACCCCAAGTCGTTGCACCCCGGCGCAATTGAATGCGGCGCTGCGCTGCGAAATTCGTGAATCCGCCCATCGTTGCAAAGAACTGCAGCACAGTGGTGCCTTCCAGAACCTCGATCCGGCCCGGGCTGCGCGACTCACCCATGACGTAGATACCGATCAGACTTGGCGTTTCTTCACGCGGGTCCGGCCGGTTTTCGAGCGCCACGAAGACGGTAGGAGGGGCTGCGAAATTGGGCGCAAGCCGAGAGGCCAGATCAGACCGGAGCGTGTCGAGCGTTTGCCCCCCGGCTACCACGGTGCCGACCAGCGGAACGGCGATGCGCCCGTCTGGCGCAACCAGCAATGTCCGGTTCAGGCTGCTGTCCTCAAGCACCTCGAAGCGCAGCACATCACCGGGCGCAAGACGATAGCTTGATTGCGCGTGGCTGGCTGCACCGCTGAAGATAAATGCCACGGTGGACGCGACAAACGCCAGAACACATGTTCGAATAAACCTCATCATGCCTGCAATCCCTCGTGCAATTTTTCTGGGCACGCTTGCGCGCCCCCTGTTTTTCAAAGGTGTATCGGCGAGACGGGGTTTGGAAAAGCCTTTTCAAGCACATTGGCCCGCAAATGCCCGCCCCGGCAGAGTTTGTTGCAAATCCGCAACGCGAACGCGCGCGCCCGCGCCACCGTCTCAACCCTAGGGCGCACGGGATTCACCGCCAGATCCGCGGGGCTGTGCGAATCGACAGTGGTAGGGGCAGAATCAACCGCCACCCGGCATGTGGGGCAAGTCGCCTCTCTTTATGCAAAAATATGCTGCTAATTTTTGCATATTGCACAATGGCTTGCCGCCTAATATAGCGTCTTTACCAAATTTGTGTTTAATCATTGGTTAATTGGTCAATATTTTGATAATTTGACACGAATAGATGCGATGACACTGAGCAGATTGGAACAGAATTTTTCCGCAGCACGACAGACGTTCACGGCAGTCCGATCTCCGGTGACCGTCTGTTCGAGCTTCGAAAGGACAGAATATGACGCTACACATGGTCGGTTTGGTCAGTGACGAGAGTACGCACGAAGTTTCAAAGCATCACACCCTTGCAGATCGCGGTCTTTACGCCCGTGTCGTAAAGCGCGGACTGGATATCCTGCTTGTCCTGATTGCCCTTCCAGTTGTTTTGCCTGTTGTCCTTATTCTTGCGGCGCTGGTCGCGCTTGACGGGGGCAAGCCCTTCTATACGCAACCTCGTGTCGGCATGGGGGGCAAGGTGTACCGGATGTGGAAATTGCGCAGCATGGTGCACGATGCCGATGAACGGCTCGAGGCCTATCTGACGGCAAACCCGGACGCGCGCAAAGAATGGGAACGCTCGCAGAAGTTGAAAGACGATCCCAGAATCACCCGTTTCGGCGCGGTGCTGCGCAAGACGTCGCTGGATGAACTGCCGCAATTGTGGAACGTGTTCTGGGGTCAGATGAGCATTGTCGGCCCGCGCCCGATGATGCCGTGCCAGCGCGCCCTGTATCCCGGCCGGGATTACGAATGCCTGCGCCCGGGCATCACTGGCCCGTGGCAGGTGTCCAAGCGCAATCTGAGCAGCTTTGCCGATCGCGCCAGCTATGACACGCTCTATCGCGAGCGAATCTCGCTGCTCACGGATATCCGCCTCATTGTTGCCACCTTCCGGGTGGTGCTGCGCGGGACCGGATACTGAGTCGCGACCATCTGAGCCGAGTCCTGGAGGTGTGTTTTGGCGTCTGTGAAGGCGTCACAACACACTCTTACACAATTTTCTGACAAAATTTTGTCGCTTTCCGTTCGGAACCCCGCGAATGAAGTCTCGAAATTGTCGTTTTTTCAGAGTATGCCAATCGGACTATTCCCGCGTCTGCGGTTGTACTGCATGACGACAATGTATTTTCGCGAGTATGACGGAATCGGAAGACACATGACCCTATTCAAGACTGGCCGCGTCCTGGCCCTGACCCTTGCAGCCGCGCTGGCCCTTGCCGCCTGCGAAAATTCGGAAGACCGTGCAGAGCGCCACTACAATACCGCACTGGAGCTGGTCGAGCGGGGCGATGTCACGCGTGCGCTGCTCGAGCTGCGCAATGTCTTCCGCTATAACGGCACCCATCTGGAAGCACGCAGACTGTTCGCCGATCTCAATCTGGAGCAGGGCGATACATCTATGGCGATGCGCCATTATCTGCTTCTGGTAGAGCAGGACCCCGACAATCTTGAAGTTCGCCATATTCTTGCCGAATCCGCAATAGACCAGAACAACTGGGAAGAGGCGCGCCGCCATGGTGAAGCCGCTCTTGAACTCGATCCGGATGCGCCGCGTTCGGTGCTGCTGCAGATCGCGCTTGATTATCGCGAAGCGGTGCGCGAGCGCGACACTGCCGCCCAGTCCGCGATCTATCAGAATGTCGCAGGCCTGATCGCCGATCAACCCGAAGAGATCCTTCTGCGCCGAATCGCGATTGATTACCTGATCAGCAGCCCGGAACCGGCCAGCGCGCGCCCCGATATTGAGGCCGCCATCGCCCTGCGCCCGATGGACGAGCGCCTGCACTACACCAAAGTGCGCCTGCTGCATGATCTGGGTGAAACCGATGCCGTGACCGAACAGCTGGAAATGATGTTCGAGCTGTTCCCACGCAATCAGGATATCGAACAGGAACTGGTGCGCTGGTACATGTCACAGGACAGACCGGATCGTGCCGAAGCTTTCCTGCGGGCACAGGCCGAAGCCCATCCGGATGAAACGGATCGCAAGATGACTGTGGTCGGCTTTCTGGAAGCCGTGCAGGGCCAGAGCGCCGCACGCGCCGAGTTGGAACGCCTTGTCCGCGACACCGAGGAAGCGAACGCTGTCAACACATTCCGCGCTGCCCTGGCCTTGCTGGATTTCCGCGACGGGGCAACGGAACAGGCCATCTCGACGCTTGAGACGATCATCGCCGAGTCCGAACAATCCAACACCCAGCGCGAACTGCGCATTCAGCTTGCGGGAATGTATCTGCAACTTGGCCGCGAAGACGATGCCCGCGCTCAGGTCACGACCATTCTGGAACAGGACCGCACGCATGTGGAAGCCCTCTTGCAGCGCGCGACATGGTCCCTTCAGGACGGCGAATTGCTGCAGGCCCAAAGCGACCTGCGCGCAGCTCAGGCACAGGATCCCAACAACCCTGTGATCATGACCTTTCTGGCCGCCGCCTTTGCCCGCGATGGCAGCATAGACCTTGCTGGCGAACAGTTGGCCCGCGCTGTTCAGGCGTCAAACAATGGTGCGGCGGAAACCTTGCGCTATGTGGCATTTCTGCGCGAACAGGGCCGCACCAGCGCGATCGAGCCGCTGTTGTCTGACGCATTGCGCAGCGCGCCAAGCGATCTCAACCTGCTGACTGCCATGGCCGAGCATTATCTGCGCAACAATCGCTGGTCCGAGGCTGGCGCGCTTGTCAACCGGCTGGCCGAAACCTCTGGGGAAGAGGGGCCGCGCCGGGCACAACAACTGCGCGCCGCGATCCTTCTGGGCCAGAACCAGATCGACGAGGGCCTGTCTGTCCTTCAGGATCAGGTCCGTCCGGGCGATGAAGATGTGTCAGCAGTTGCTGTCGTGCTGTCGGCTCAGGTTCGCGCCGGGCGCACCGAAGCCGCGCGCGCCTATATCGCCGAATTGATCGCCGCACAGCCCGACGCGCCCGAATTGCTGCTGCTCAGCGCGAATCTTGAAGCATTGCTTGGGAATGCTCAGCAAGCCGAAGAAAATTACCGCGCAGTCCTGAATGCCCGTCCTGATGCAGATAATGCGTCGGTGCTGCTTTATGGCCTGTTGCGCGGCGAAGGGCGCGACAGTGACGCTGACGAGGTTCTTGACGCCGGGCTGACGGCCGCACCTGACAGCATACCCTTGCTGCTGATCCGGGCGCGCGAACTGGAAGATGCTGGCGAATTTGACGCGGCAATCGGCATATATGAACAGATGCAGGCCCTGGCACCGAACAATATCGTTGCCGCCAACAATCTGGCCAGCATGCTGACCACCTACCGCGAGAGCGAGGAAGACCTTGCGCGCGCGGCTGAACTGGCCCGCCCGCTGCGCGACAGCAACATCCCCGCCTTCCAGGATACCTATGGCTGGATCGCGTTCCGACTAGGCAATCTGGAAGAGGCGCGTGTGCGGCTGGAGCCTGCCGCCGAGAGTCTGCCCAATGAGCCGCTTGTGCAATATCATCTGGGCCGCCTGATGATCGCGCTGGACCGCGAAGAGGAAGCGATCCCCCAGCTTGAAACTTTTGAAGCGGGAGTGCTATTTGCTCGCAGTGAGGGTATCGTCCCGGCCCCGGAGTCGACCCACGCCATCGCCGCAGCGATTCGTGAGGCGCGACGCTGCACCGAAAGCGGCGAGGCGAAGAGCCTACTGCTTAATCTTTCCGGACATGGTTATTTTGATATGGCCTCCTATGATGCCTATTTTGCCGGGCAGCTACAGAACTACGACTACCCCGAAGCGGCGATTCAAGCGGCCCTCTCCCACCTTCCACTGGGAAGGTAAGCGCAGCCACCGGCATGGGGGGGCAGTGGTGCAATTCAAGCGGCAATCTCCCCTTCCGCTGGGAAGGGGTTGAAGCGGTCGCCGGGCGAAATCGCAACAAATCGGAAAATTGTGCTTTACAGAACCTCGGAAGCGTGTATAATAGCCCCTCTTCCAAGCAATGGCCTCAGCGGTCATGCTCCCGGTTGGGTAAACCACTTCGCACAGGCCAAGCCTTGCGGATGAGTGCGGAAGTACAGGCGCGTAGCTCAGTTGGTTAGAGCACCACCTTGACATGGTGGGGGTCGTTGGTTCGAATCCGATCGCGCCTACCAAAT
>SKWJ01000203.1 GCA_007128995.1 Paracoccaceae bacterium | reverse complement strand
CGTCATGCACGACGCGCTGGGCGCGGATTTCCCACAACGGAGTCGCGCTCTCGGCACAAACTTCGCACGACGACGCCACAACCGATGTCATTTCTGTGAATCTGCCATCTTCTCGAGTGACAGTGTGGGCCGCTATCTGAAGCTGCTGATCGAAAACAACGCGCGCAGAGCGGATCAGCCCACGCTGAAAATCAGGCGAGAGATCTGCTTGATCAGCAAGGATGATGATATCTGGCCCCTGGCTTAGGGTGATCGGGCCTTCGATGAAAACGCGGTCGGTCGCCCTGTCATAGCTGACACGCGTTGCGCGCAAACGCGCGTCATCGGTAAAGACTTCGACATTGCCCTGAGCAATCAGGCGCTGATTATTGTCAATGAACAAACTATCGGCAACAAGCGTTGCGAACTGGCCTGCCCGATCGCTTGTTTGCGCGAGGGACATACCGGGCCAGAGGCCAGAAAATGCCGCCATAACGCAAATCGCAAGATAGACCCATCGCGACCAGACCAGTGGCGCGTTCACAATCTCGTGGCGCTGCCGAATGGGCGTCATCCCTCCTCCAAGTTCAACAATAAACCCAGCGCCAGCAAGACTGTCGCAAAAGGCATGCCCCAAGCCGCAAGCGCGATGGGAATCTGCCCGCTTTCCCCAAGAACCTGCGCAAAGTTACGCAGAAAGAACAAACTGAATCCAGCCAGAATCGTGGTCAATGCGCGCAGACCGGCAGTGCCTGCGCGCATGTGATGTATGCTCAACGCCAGCGCGAGCAGCATCATTCCGCAAAGCATCAATGGAAGCGCAAGTTCCATATTCAAGCGCATTCGGTGTTCGAGCGCTGCAAATCCCGCGCGCTCAAGCGCCGCGATGAAACCCGGAAGTTGCGAAAGTGGAATGGTGCGCACCTGCGCAAAGCTGTCGCGGATCTGCTCTGGGGTCAATTCGGTCGCAAGGGTGAGAGTTTCGAGGAAATCAGCATCTGCTTCGGGATTGTCGGACGAAAGGTTCCAGGATTTTACATCGTGCAACAGCCATTGTCCGGGCCGCAATTCAGCGCGCGCAGCGACCAGCCGAAGCGAGACACCATCGCTGCGGTGAAACATGAGAAAAGACACATCATGCAGAACGGTTCCGGTTTCTTCTGCAGTCGTGGCATGAATAACAGTCTGACCCTGCGCATCGGCCTGCCGCAGCCAAAGGCCCGCTTCGCTGAGTGCGACAGCGCTTGTCGGCAGATCTCGCAACTGCGAAAGCGAGCGCCCGTATTCACGCGATGCGCTTGCAACCAGCGGGTTCATAACTGCCACAAAACCGATACTGAGCGCCAACATGACAAGGGTTGGTACAAAAACCAGCCTGGGGACGGATCGTCCCATCGCACGGATCACAACAAATTCTGATGAGCGCGACCACGCCAGCCCAACCCACATGCTGGAGAGCATAAGCACAAGCGGCGCAATCTCGTAGAACCCTTCTGGCAAGTTCAGCGATGACAGGCGTAGAACCTGCGCAAATCCAACCGGTTGACCGGCAAGTCTGCGCATCTGCTCGACCATGTCCAGAAGCAGAAGCATCCCAAGAAACACGCCGGAAACAAGCAGAAAGCTCATACAAATGCGCCGCAGCAGATACCACTCGAGGATCATGCCACACCCCGCTGCCGATACGTGAACCGCGGCCGCGAGGCGACAAACACCATCAGCACGATGAGTAGCACACCCAGTCCGACCGGCACGAATGCAAGTCCGGCTCGGGCCGCATCGCGAAGCGCAAGCCCGGAACTGGCATTGCCGACAAGCTGGATCAATGCGAGGGCGAAAATGGCACCCAGGACTTGGCGCCAGGCCCCCAACCGACTGAATTGCCCAAGGAAGACTGCTGCAAAGCCAATAAGCGATGTAACAATAGCCAGCAGCGGTTGCGCATTTCTTGAGGCCAGTTCAAAGCGCACTTCCGCCAGTGTCAGCCCGATTTCTTCCAGTGCCGCAGCATCAACGTTTTGCAAGAAAGGCGTCGGAAGCTCGCGAACATCTGCGCCGCGCCCTGCGGGGCCGATAAGGCTGCCCACGTCATAGCTCAGATCGTCGAATGCAATCGTGGTCAGTCGATTGGTGGCAGATGCATGGATCAGCGCCACACCATCCAGCATGTAAAGCACCGGCCCCTGCGGCCCCGGGACAAGAAAGGCCGACGCAGCACTGTATTCCACACGCACCCCCAAGGTTCTGGAATCTGCCAGAAAAACATCGCGTAGCTTCCCTTCAGCTGTCACCTCGCGCAGAAATACGACAATCCCATCGGCCGGTTCTAGAAACTCACCCGCACGCAAAAGCCGTGATGTGATGTTCTCGGCGATCTCGATCTGACGCTCTGCAAGCTGGGCCCGTGACAACGGCATCAGTACATGCATCAGGACGCCAAGCATCAGCGCCACAATAAGCCCAAACAGGGCCACAGGGCGCATCAGACGCAAGAATGACAGTCCGGTTCCCTGCAAAACCACCATTTCATTGTCGCGCGTCAGCCGGATCGCAACATAAACCGCTGCAGCAAAGGCGGAGAGTGGCAGCACCACTCGGATCACATTGGGCAAAGTCAGAACGGAAAGCTCAAGAAAAACCCAGAAACTCTGCCCATCGCCAATCAGCGCGTCAAAAAGCCGAGCCGCACGGTTGACCCAATAGACAGAGACAAGAACCAGCGTGAAAAACGCAAAGACAGTCACCAGTTGCGCCAGCAAATATCTGTCAATCCGACTCACGTTGATCCCAATTCGACGCACAATATGCCCGGCAGGATATCGCGCTGGGACCGAGAAGAAAAGCAGCGTGCCGTCTTGCGACCGAAGTCGTTCTTGCGCAGTCTTTCCAAGACCGAAGACGGAGGCACAGATGCAGGCCCATGAAATTGAAACATTCGACATAGCCCGTCCACCTGCGGCATTTCGCGATGACCCGTTTCCATATTACGCAGCACTACTTGCTCATGCGCCTGTCTTGCGGCAGCCGGACGGTTCTGTCTTGCTGTCGCGCCATGCCGATCTGGACAGAATCTATCGCGATGTGGTGCGCTTCTCATCTGACAAGAGAGAGGTGTTTGCTCCGAAATTTGGCCGGGCTTCACCGCTTTATGAACATCACACCACATCCCTTGTCTTCAATGATCCGCCTTTGCACACAAGGGTGCGAAAGATCATGACCTCCGCGCTGACACCGCGCGCCATCTCGCGGATGGAGCCAGGTTTAAACGCAGCGGTTGACGCGTTACTCGATCAGATGGCCGGAAAAGATGAGGTCGATCTCATCGCAGATTATGCAGCTGCTATCCCGGTCGAGATTATCGGAAATCTGCTGGATGTTCCGCATGAGGAGCGTGGGCCACTGCGGGACTGGTCGCTCGCAATCCTTGGCGCGCTTGAGCCTGACCTGGATCGGGGGGGGCTTGATCGCGGGAATAGGGCAGTCGCAGAGTTCATCATCTATCTGGAAGATCTGGTGGCGCGACGCCGTGCAGTTCCGGGTGATCCGGATACAGATGTCCTGACACGGTTGATCCAAGGGACTGATGGGCGCGAATCCCTCTCAGAACGCGAGCTGCTTCACAACTGTATTTTCATCCTGAACGCGGGGCATGAAACTACCAGCAATCTGATCGGCAATACTCTGGCCCTGTTGCATGACCATATGGATGCGCGCCGCGAACTGCTGAAAGAACCCGACCTCATTTCCCGAGCGATCGAAGAAAGCCTCCGGTTCCTCTCGCCGAACCAGTTCGGCAACCGTGCAACCATTGAACCGGTCGAAATCGGCGGGGTTTGTATTGACGCTGGAACGAACCTGCATCTCTGCATTGGCGCCGCAAACCGGGACTCTACGGTTTTTGACGCGCCAGACCAGTTTGATATCCGACGCCATCCGAACCGACATCTCGCCTTCGCGGGTGGGCCACATGTCTGCGTCGGGCTGACACTGGCACGTCTGGAGGGACGAATTGCGATCCGCAGATTTCTGGACCGCCATCCAGATTATCAGCTGGTGGGACATCGCCAATCCGGCGGACGCATCCGATTTCGTGGATATAGTGCCTTGCCAGCGCAGCTTTGACAGGCCCCGGAGTTTCAACTTTTCCGCCCTTGTCTGTCAACGGCGCCGCGCGGTTGCCAGCACAGGCCCCTGATTTTGCGCCTGAATAACCACAACAACGGCCTCTTCGCCTTCCACCAGAACAGAGTAGCGCAAGGGCTGCGTCCCGTCCCATGTGGTGAGATTGTCCCATGCGGTCACGATGTTGCGATAGGTCACAGATCGACCAGCATTCTCGCCGTCAAGAATTTCAACCCGCTCGGAGTCGCGGTAGCGCACCAATTGAACATCTGCCTCAGTTGCCAAGCGCTGTCCCGCGCGCGCTTCAATGATCAACTCACCCTGACTGCCCTGACTAAGGGTCAACCGAACCGTGTCTTGCGCGCCATTCGTGCCAAGATGTGTGGCGATTGCCCCCATGACTTGTGCCCGGGAAGAGCCTTTGACCTCGTCAATACCACCAATGATCATTTGCGGGGTATAGACAGATGCACGGCCGTTCGCGCGCGCGTAATTTTTCTGCCGGTCACTGAATTGAGACTGACCAAAACTATCAACCCAACCGATATAGTCCCAGTAATCGACATGCAGTGCCAGCGCGATGACATCGTCCCGGTCCGCGAGCGTTTCCATCAGCTTGTCGGCCGGCGGGCACGCAATGCAACCTTGTGACGTGAAAAGTTCCACCAAAACCGGAGTTTGCTGCGCTGAGAGTGGCGACGCGAACCCGATCGCTGCTGTTATCAAGACGCGAAAGCCGTTACTCAGACCCATTAAGACCACCCGACCTGTTATTGCCGATATGATCTATACATGCAGCACCGGACGAGCCAATCAAGGTTTTGCGAGATCATGTCAAAATGTCACCACTGTTGAATACAGCAGGCGTTGTGACACTGCACCGGCGGCCTGATAGTT
>SKWJ01000090.1 GCA_007128995.1 Paracoccaceae bacterium | reverse complement strand
ATCAATCGGGATCTCATGCGCGATGGTCAGGCCCCATGCCTTGACCGGAAGGAACTCCAGATTGATAGTCACGTTCAACGTGTCCGAGATCCCGGTAAATTCATTCGCGCTGACGAAAATAACGGCGTAATCTTCGCTGTTGAACCCCCACTGATTGATCTCGGTCGAGAGTTCTGCCGGACGCGAGTTGTCCTGATGCATGCCTGTGACATCAAGACCGGGCAGGTATGCGGACATGAGGCTGAATGCGCCGCCACCTGCAAGAAGGGTTGCCCCGGAGTCGTTTACCACGCCGAACGCACTGGGATGCAGGATATCGATGCCGTAGATTGCGGCGGCGTCCATCCCCAGGTGCGCATAGGACGAAAAGATCTGCAGAATGTGGGCTTCTTTCGCTGCACCATAGTCGCGGTTTGCCAGTCCGAAGCGAGTCTGGATCACCTGGCCGTTACCCAGAACCAGTTGCCCTGTCTCCCAGAACTCTTCAAACTGCTGATGCGTCCGTTGATTGAATTCGTTGTTGGATATCACGGGGCGTTCTCCGGTATGGTGCCGGTGTTCGCGCGTGAAAGCGTCCAACGCTTCATTTCGTGTCCACGACGCAGCGTTCCATGCGGACATATAGAACCCGGGTTCGTCTCCACCGGCCTCTACCACCTCGGCCTTCCACAAGTTGAGCCTGTTCTGGTCTTCTTCCAACCGATGATCGGCAGAGTTGAACGACACTGAAAGTCTGTGCGTGCGCAGGTAGTCAATAGTGGCCTTCGCGTCATCCGAGAGGAGGTTTCTCAGGCTTGCGTCTTCTGCGTCATTGCGTGCCATCTGCATTCCAACCGTGACACTGTTCTCACGAAAGAATGACGCATGGTTTGCTTTCGATTTTGCGATCTCCTCAAGAATGACGTTTGCGACACGGGCGTAGTCCCTTACGTCATCGAAATGGGCATAAAATTCGTTCCCGATCTCGAGGATGAGTTCGTTCCTGATGTAACCATATTCACCTTGAACAAGACGTTCCAGGAATCCGGCAACGTCATCCCGCGCGCGCGCGAGGTCGTTCTCGTATCGCTTGGTGGGAATGATCACCGAAAGGGCCTGGTCGGCCGCATTCGTCTCTGCGATAAGTTCCGTGAGTCCCGGTCGTGGGACATCCGGATGCTGGAGGTCGTGAAATTCAAGACCATATCGATCTTCCCTGACTTCGGACAGCGTGCCGCCCGGCCAGCGCAGCAAGGTGGCACCAAGGCTGTCTGCAATTTGAGCATAATTGTCGTAGGGCCGAAAGGAAGTATAGATCCCGCCGAACGCTTTCTGAGAGACCGTGTTCTTGATATTGAGCAGGTCATGATACGATATCGATAAATATGACTCTTTCATTCTGCACCCAGTTTTCTAGGATGCCGATACCAAGAATAGCCATGTTTGCAGCAAAACGACTCCTCAGTCGTTCTTCACAGCGGTACCCACATCTGAAGTTCACCCTCATTCGGCATGAACTGACTCAGGGAAGAAAATAAGGTGGGTATTCTGTTCGAAATGTGGAGAGTAATTCAAATGCGTTCAATTCAGTAAATCAGGAAACGCTTAATGGACTTTGATATTCTCAGCTCGCGAAATGCTTACCAAGAATCGCTACACGTTGACTTCCCCGCGCTGTTGAGTTTTCGAATACGGCTTGTCGCCCGACGCTCATGTTTTGCATCCGATGTGCGCTGTTGCACAACGCAAAACCAGAGGATTAACTTTGCGAATCCAGTGTGTTAGACGACTGGGATGAGCAAGTCGCAGCCTCCCCGCTTCCATGCCACGAACTGGCCCATGTACAACTGTGCGCATGAGCGGCGTGGGTCGATGCTGATCCTGATTGATCCCGAGATGGACTGACTCGCGGAGACAGTCGGCAAGATAGGCAGACCTGCGGTGTTCTCGGACGTGGCGATCCAGGGGTGCCTTTCCGTGACGGTTCTGTTCAAGCTGCCGCTGCGCCTGGCGGTCGGCATGGTGCGGGCATTTTTGACGCTTGGGGGCCCGTGCCGGACTACAGAACGCTGTGCCGCCGCCAGAAGACGCTCGCTGTCCAGTTCCCCTATTGACGCGTCGACGGACTCATGACCTTGCTGGTGGACAGCACCGGCATCAAGTTCCTTGGCGTCGGTGAATGGCGCGCCCGCAAGCACGGCCCCTTGCACAGACGTCAGTAGCGCAAGGTCCGTCTGGCGATGGACACGGCAACACCCGACTTTTGGGCGGTCGAGTTCACCTCCAGCCGGGAGGATGACAGCCCGACACTGCATGCCCTGCTCAATCAGATCCCTCAGCAGGAGCAGATCGGCTCGGTTACGACGGATGGGGCTCACGATACCCGCCGCTGCCACAACGCTATTCTCGAGCATGGGGCGACAGCCATCATCCCGATCCGCAAGAACGGGCGGCTTTGGCGTGAGGACTGCCCGGCCGCAGTCGCGCGAAACGCAATCCTGCGCGACGTTCGTGAAGAAGGCCGTGCAGTTCGGAAACGACGGAACGGCTACAATGTCAGAAGCAGGGTCGAGGCAAAACAGCGGTGCTTGAAAGTCACCGGAGACCGCATCGCCGCAAAAGACCCAAACCGCCAAACCGCCGAAATCGACATGCGCGTTGCCCTGATGAACCGCTTCAACGAACTCGGCACCGCCGACGTTGTCCGCATGGCCTCGAACACAAAGGGAAGGCGGCTTCACGTCTCAAGCCAGACTAACGCAACGATGCCCATCGGATGCATAAAGTGCATGCGCGAATGAAGTTTAAGCAATTGAAAAGATTTAGCTAAGCCGCAACCGCAAGCGGTCAACTCATGATTGTTTTACTGCCCATCTTCGACCTTAAGGGGAAATTAACCATCTTTCAGTTCTGTAGCGGTAGGCCATACCAGCTCGAGGTTGCTCCATGTACTCTCTGATCCACACCCCTGTCCTGCCACTGGAGATTCAGACTGTCTTCAGGTTAACTCCTGAGATCTATCGATGGGCACTAGAATGTGGCGCGCTCTGTGCAAGCTACGCAGACTCTGAAGACCCTATATACCGCCTACGACTACATAATATTTCCGACGCAATCTTGTTTTCTGTGATGCTTGCAATGGGATGGCCAATTCGCCCGGTTGGAGCTATCTCTGAGCAAGCCGAGGATATTGCTGACGACCTTTGGTATGCTTGGGAAAACTACCGTGACGAGGTGGAATTAATTTGCGAATGTTCTTATTCTTTTGCATCTTCAGAGGGTGATCATTTGGAAGGTTGCAATAATTCCATGTATGGCAAAGTTTTTGAAGCGATCGAGGCTCGCAACGACCTTAGTGCAAAGCGGAAGCACGTATTGCGAAGGCACATCTTAGCTCTGACGAGTTTGATTCGACACGTTACACAAACGCAACTCGGGGCTGCTCCAGTCCAGTATGTCGTCGATGATGTGTTCTCAGTGTTTTCAGAATGCTCAATTGAAATCTTTGGCTGCGCAAGCATCGCCGAAGCCCCCCGCGTGCAAGTGGACAGTTTCGCCATAAAATGCGGAGAGGATGGGCCTGACGCCGGACGTTCATCACCCACCCCATGCATGCGAAGGCATCCTTCGCATGCTCCCCAAGCGGCCGCCGTCGTCACGCAAATTCCTGCATTGATCCGAGCAGGATCCCCGTCATACTGACCTCGGCGTCTTGGGTTAGCCCATTGATCGCGACGCCGGTGTCATAATCGACCGTGTCGCGATCAATATGCGTCAGGTCGGCGTCAGCATCGACGAACACCCATCGCGGCCCGTGCTCGCTCTCGAGCCCCACCGCCGCGCGCAGCACTTCAAGTGCATCCATTGCCGTGACCCGGCCATCGGCATTAATATCGGCAGCGATGAAGGCTTCAGGCGTTGCCGACCCGAAACTGGGCGTCAGGCCAACCGCAAGTCGCAGAACATCAAGCGCATCCAGCGCAGACGGGCGACCGTCGGTTACAGGGTCGTAGGGGCGTGTCGCATCGAGATGGCCGGACATGCCGGTGTCGAGTTCGAAGCCGAAGGACCCGCTGCTATCGGCCTCGGCACTGTAGCTTGCGCCGTCATCAGGTGAGAAAATGATCTCCACCCCCTCCAGGGCACGGCCGCCGCGATCTGCCACCAAACCCTCCAGGGTATGAGCCGGGACAGGCTCCACGGGGTCCGGCTCTGGCGTGCCTGTCTCGCGTACGCCGGCACCGCGGATTGTAACAGTGATTGTCTCGGATGCGGTACCGTCAAGGCTGGAAACAGTCAGGGTATCGGCAACCTCGGCTCCCTCGGGCAGCGCTTGCACAGCACTGGCGTCATTGTCGAGAGTGTAGGACCAGGCGCCGGTCTCGTGGCCGAAGGCGAAGGTGCCGAAATCGCCCGCCAGAGTGGCGGTGCCGACCTCCGCGAACCGGTCCTCGCCCGCATCCGGGTCGGTGACGCTCAGCACGCCCGCGACCTGCGCGCGATCAGGGTCGCCCTCGACCACCAGCCCGGCACTGTCCCCGGCGATGCTGGCGGGGTCGTTGATCCCGGCCACGTTGATGTCGATGGTCACATCGGTCGACCGATCATCCTGGTCGATTACCGTGACCACGAAGACATCGCCCTCGACGACGCCTTCGGGCAGTCGCTGCGCGGCGTTGGGATCGTATCGGAACGCTCCACCGCTGCCAATGCGCAGCAGCCCCAGGGCGCCGGCGATCTCCACCTCATCCTCGATGGCCTCGCCATTCACCGCCGAGACGCGCAGCGATGTTTCGCCCTGCCCGGGCCAGATCGAGCCCGACACCGGCGGGCTATCCTGCACAGCCGTGAGGTTCAGATCGCCAAGATCATTCAGCCCGAGCGGCGTGATACTAACATAGCGCAGGCCGCCATCTTCCCAGATCAGATCGAAAAAGGGCTCCGCATCCGGTGCGTTCACGACCAGATGGCTGAAATCACCGATGATCGCGCCGCCCACGTTCAGGAAATCGAAAACGTTAT
>SKWJ01000322.1 GCA_007128995.1 Paracoccaceae bacterium | reverse complement strand
AACGCCTATGTCGCGGCGGCAAAGCGGCGGGTGTTCGGTCGTGTCGGTATCGACATGATCGCAGGACCTTCCGAGATACTGGTCATTGCAGATCAGGAAAATGATCCTGACTGGATCGCGCTGGATCTGCTGTCGCAGGCGGAACATGATGAAAGCGCGCAGTCTATCCTGATAACCACCGACGCCGCATTTGGGAAGGCTGTGGCGCAGGCAATTGACAAGCGACTGGAAACGCTCGAACGCCGCACCATCGCCGGTGCAAGCTGGCGCGATTACGGCGCGGTGATCCTTGTCCGCGATCTTTCCGAAGCTGCGGCCCTGTCCGATCGGATCGCGCCAGAGCATCTGGAACTCTGTGTTGCCGACCCGGAGGCCCTGCTGGCAGAGATCAGACATGCAGGCGCGGTCTTTCTGGGCAAATGGACACCCGAGGCAATCGGGGATTATGTCGGAGGCCCCAATCATGTGTTGCCGACCGCGCGTTCGGCGCGGTTTTCTTCCGGGTTGTCCGTGCTTGATTTCATGAAACGCACGACAGTTGCGCGCATGACCCCGGAAGCCCTGTCCGCGATTGGGCCGGCGGCCGAGCAGTTGGCGATCTCGGAAAGTCTGGAAGCGCATGGGCTGAGCGTGCGGGCACGTCTGGAGCGCTTGAACCGCTAGATCAGGCGTGCCGGGTGGCCCCTGGACGGAAATTTTCGTCAAGCAGGGCGTGAATGGGTTTTCCTTGCCGCCTGTGCGTGCAAGTTTGTCGGCAAGCAGTAGGGGGTCTTATGATCGGACCTTGTGTATTTGATGCCTATGGAACCTTGTTCGACGTCGATGCGGCGGCGCGCCTTGCTGCTGAGCGCGCATCGGGCGCGGACTGGGTCTCGCAGTGGCCCCAGCTGTCCGCGGACTGGCGTCGCAAGCAACTGGAATATAGCTGGCTTCGAACCGTCGCAGGCGCGCATGCAGATTTCTGGCAAGTGACGCAGGACGCGCTCGATTGGGCGCTCGAAGCCAACGGGCTGCAAGATCCCGGGCTGCGTTCAGATTTGCTGGCGCTGTATCGAGAACTGCCGCCATATCCAGATGTGCTTGCGGTTCTCGACGCGCTGCGCGCAGGTGGGACAGAACTGGCGATCCTGTCCAATGGGTCGCGCGACATGCTTGCCGATGCTGTCTCCTCTGCCGGGATGGGCAATATGTTCGATGCAATCCTTTCGGTCGATGATGTGGGCGCATTCAAACCCGCACCTGCGGTCTATGGCATGGTCGGAGCGCATTTCGGTTGCACTGCGTCCGAGGTGCTGTTTGTGTCTGCCAATGGCTGGGATATCTGTTCCGGCGCGGCATATGGATTTCGGACAATCTGGCTCAATCGTGCTGGTGCGCCAATGGATCGCCTTCACGCGGTCCCGGATGCGCAGGCACAGACCTTGCACGACCTGCTGCCGTTAATCGAAAGGCTCTGACATGCCCATGTTCACTGCGCCCGACGGGGCTGAACTGTTTTACAAGGATGAAGGCCATGGCCGTGCATTGCTGTGCCTTTCTGGCCTGACGCGCAACGGCACGGATTTTGATTACCTTGCCCCTCACCTTCCGCCACTGCGCCTGATCCGGCCGGATTACCGTGGCCGCGGGCAGTCACAATGGACCGGTGCGCACAGCTATACGGTTGTGCAGGAAGCGGCTGATGTCGTGGCCCTGCTTGATCACCTGAAACTGGACCGCGTGGCCCTGCTGGGAACGTCGCGTGGTGGCATTATCGGCATGTATCTCGCGGCGGTTGCCAAGGATCGGCTACAGGGTCTTTGTCTGAACGATGTCGGTCCCGAGATCGCGCTGGATGGCCTTGCGCGCATCGCCGATTACATCGGCCGCCCGCCCGCTGCCCGGTCCCTTGATGAGGCTGCACTTGCACTTGAGCATGTCTTCCCCGAATTCACCGATGTGCCCGAAGGGCGCTGGCGACAGGAAGCCGAGCGCCATTTCATTGTCACGAAGTCAGGCCTGCAACTGAACTATGACCCAGCCTTGCGAGACGCCTTTCTGGCTGCGATGGAAGGGGGCGGGGGGGATCTCTGGCCCATGTTTGACGCCTGCGCGGGCCTGCCGCTTGCATTGTTGCGGGGGGAAAGTTCAAACCTTCTCACGGCTGAGACTGCGGCTGAAATGCAGCGCAGGCGGCCTGATATGGCGTTTGTCGAGGTTCCGGGTCGTGGCCATATCCCGTTTCTGGACGAACGTGTTTCCGTGCAGCTGATTCACGAATGGCTGGGGATGTGCCTGTGAATATCGAGATGATCAGGGCGGCGGCACAAAGACTGGCAGGGCATGCCCGAAATACGCCGCTCTTGTCGTCACCATTTCTGGATGCGATCGCGGGTCGGCAGGTGCTGATCAAGGCGGAGTGCCTGCAACACACAGGCAGCTTCAAGTTTCGTGGGGCATGGTCGGCGATCACGGCCTTGCCGCAACAGACAAAGGGTGTGATTGCGTTTTCATCCGGCAATCATGCGCAAGGGGTTGCCTATGCGGCGCAGCTGCGGGGACTGACTGCAGTGATCATCATGCCGCGCGATGCCCCAAGGATAAAGATTGCAAATACGCGCGCGCTGGGCGCTGAAGTTGTCCTCTATGATCGTGCCACCGAGGATCGCGACGCTTTGGGCAAGTCCCTCGCCGATGCGCGCGCGCTGGACCTGATCCAACCTTTTGACAATCCACAGGTGATTGCAGGGCAGGGGACAACCGGCCTTGAGATTGCCGCACAGGCGCGCGCGCTTGGGGTTACAAAGGCGCAGGTTCTGGTCTGTTGTGGCGGTGGCGGGCTGACCTCTGGCATCGCGTTGGCCCTGGAGGCGGATGCTCCGCAGATGCAGGTCCGGACCGTCGAGCCGGAAGGGTTTGACGATGTCGCGCAATCGCTTGAGTCAGGTCATGTCGTGACGCATCCGCTTCGCGCCGGGCTGTGCGATGCGATTGTGACCCCTGCACCGGGCAAGCTGACTTGGCCACTCATGAATCGCTTGTGCGGGCCGGGGATTGTGGTCAGTGATGCGGAAGCCTTGCGCGCCATGGCGCTGGCCTTCGAGCGATTAAAGCTGGTGCTGGAGCCGGGTGGTGCAGTTGCCTTGGCCGCAGCACTGTTTCACCCGGAACAGATCGAGGGCGAGAGCGTGATTGTCACGGCATCCGGCGGGAACGTGGATCGCAGCGTGTTCTTGCGCGCGCTGAAAGAGGGAGAGCGTGATGCAGCTTGCTGATCTTGGCCATATCCGTCTGCATTACCAGATTGACGGCCCCGAAGACGGTTTGCCGGTGATTTTGTCAAATTCCCTTGGCACCGATCTGCGTCTGTGGACACCGCTCCTGCCCTATCTGCCACAAGATCTGCGGATCATCCGGTATGATCGCCGTGGTCATGGGCTGTCCGATGTCCCCGACGCCCCTTACACGATGGGCCAATTGGTGCGCGATACCGAAGCGTTGCTGGATCACCTTGCCGTGCGCGCGGCGGTTTTTGTAGGCCTGTCGATTGGCGGCATGGTGGCGCAGGGACTGGCCGTCAAACGCCCGGACCTGATCCGTGCGATGGTTCTGTCGAACACTGCAGCGCGCATCGGCACTGCCGAGATGTGGGCAGAGCGTGCAGCAATCGCACGCGCGCAGGGGCTTGCCGCGCTGGTCGATACGACGATGGAACGCTGGTTCTCGCCCGGTTTTCGGGCGGGTCCTGACCTGCCACTATGGCGCAACATGTTTCTGGCGACGCCTTTGCAAGGGTGGGTCGGCTGCGCCGAAGCGATCGCCGGCACTGATTTCTACACCACGACGGCTGGTCTTGGCGTGCCTGCATTGGGAATCGCGGGGGATCGCGATGGGTCAACACCGCCGGATCTGGTGCGCGAGACCGTCGAACTGATCCCGAATGCAGAGTTTGCCCTGATCCGAGGAGCCGGGCATCTGCCACATGTCGAGGATCCGGCGCGATATGCTGAAATACTTGTCGGGTTTCTGCGCGCCCAAGGGTTGCTTGCAAGATGACAGTTTGGTGCGGGTGGTATGCACGGCGGGCTGGGGTGCGGAAGTTTTGGGGCGCGCGGGGCGAGGTGGTCAATCGCCCGTTTCCATCTGAGGGTACACGCGCTACAGTCACGCTTATGAGTGCAGGCAGACGGCCATGAACAACCCGCAAACGCCCTATCAGGTTCTGGCGCGGAAATACCGCCCTGAAAGTTTTGCCGATCTCATCGGACAAGATGCCATGGTGCGGACACTTCGTAACGCGTTTGCGGCAGACCGTATCCACCATGCCTTTATAATGACCGGGATCAGGGGCACCGGAAAAACAACGACTGCGCGCATCATCGCCAAGGGGTTGAACTGTATCGCGCCGGATGGGACAGGTGGCCCGACGACCGAACCTTGCGGGGTGTGCGAACATTGCCGCGCCATTTCGGACGGGCGTCATGTCGACGTTCTGGAAATGGATGCGGCATCGCGCACAGGTGTCGATGATATCCGAGAAATCATTGCCTCTGTCGCATATCGCGCGGCATCGGCGCGTTACAAGATATATATCATCGACGAAGTTCACATGCTGTCGAACAACGCTTTCAACGCGCTGCTGAAGACCTTGGAAGAACCCCCCGCGCATGTGAAATTCATCTTTGCGACCACCGAAATCCGCAAGCTTCCAGTCACGGTGCTGTCGCGTTGCCAGCGCTTTGACCTGCGCCGGATCGAGCCCGAGGTTATGATCGCGCATCTGGACCGGATCGCCCGCGCCGAAGGGGGGGCGGTGGCCACAGATGCACTGGCCCTGATCACGCGGGCAGCTGAAGGCTCGGTGCGCGATGCCATGAGTTTGCTGGATCAGGCCATCAGCCATGGCGCGGGCGAGACGTCGGCAGACCAGGTTCGCGCCATGCTGGGTCTGGCCGACAGGGCGCGGGTTCTTGACCTTCTTGATCATATCATGCGCGGCAATGCCAAGGCCGCTTTGGAAGAGCTTT
>SKWJ01000010.1 GCA_007128995.1 Paracoccaceae bacterium | reverse complement strand
TCTGCGCGTCACGCTCTGCGCGCAGGGCAAGGTCCTCGACATCCAGTGCGAGCGTCGCATGTGACATTCCCAGCCGGTTAAGCTGACGCTCTGAAAGTCGCATAAGAGTTGCGGTGATGATGGTCATATCGCGTTCTTCCAGCCACGCCTCGTAATCCTCGGGGTCGCGACGGAACATCCGGCCCCAGAGACCGATCAAACCATCATTGCGGGACTTTGCGTCAGGCAGTTTCGAGGGGGTGAGTGCTGTCATGGACATGAGAACCTCCGTGTTTGCTCACATCTCAACTACGCCCGAACGTGGCGCTTCATCCCGCGCTCACGACAGCGTGATCTGGTTTTTTGATTCCGAGGATTTTTCCCGCCGCAGGGGATGAAAACGGCACCGCATGCGTTCTATGATGAAACACGCTGGTAAAATGCCGCGTGGCCGTGACAGAGCGTGCCGGGACCGGAAAGGCAGCCCCGCCTTGTGCGCCTGACAGGGATAAGCGATCACACAGGCTGCCGGGATGTGCCCTATGTCCCCCACGTTGCCACCCGAACTGGCCCGGCCAGCCCGGGCAAAACCCGAGTTTGTCAGCACGCAGAGCCTGCCTGCCACGCGCCCGCCTGTGCTTTCCAGTTGGGCCAGATTGCGCCGCTTTGCGGTCACGGCGCTTGTTCTTGCGCTGATCTGGGCAGTGCTGACCAATGGTCGGCTGGATGCCTGGATCTTTGGCATCCCTGCCGTGCTTGCTGGTGCGGCCATCGGGCTGATGCTTCCCGACAGCGCGCGCTGGCGTATGTCGCCGCAGGGCGCTGTCGTCTTTGCGATCTGGTTTGCCGTCCAATCCGTGCGGGGTGCCGTGGATGTCGCAGGCCGCGCATTCGCCCCGAAGATGCCCCTGCGTCCGGGGTTTCGGCGCTATCCGCTGCGCTTTCCGCCGGGTGCGCCGCGGGTGATGTTTGTCAACACCATCTCGCTTTTGCCGGGGACGCTTTCGGCGGAAATCGCGGGTGAAGAGTTGATCGTTCATATGCTTGATACGCGCGCAGACCTTGCATCCGAACTGAGCGCGCTTGAAGCCCGGATCGCTGCGCTTTTCGTACTGCACAGCCTTGAAGGAGATCGCGGATGAGCACGTTTCTTGGCTTTGTTCTGGTTGTCCTTCTGCTCAGTGTCCTTGCAGGGCTCTACCGTGTCTTTCGCGGGCCGGCACCCGCAGAGCGCATGCTTGCCGCGCAGCTGTTTGGAACCTGCGCCGTTGCGATCCTGCTGATCCTCTCGCGGCTGATGGGCATGCCTGCTTTGCTGGATGTGGCGATGGTTTTCGCGCTCCTTGCTGCAGTGACGCTGGTTGCGTTCGTGGTCCTTGCCTCGCGGAGGATCGACTGATGCTTGAACTCGTTGCTGCCAGTCTGATTGGTCTTGGTGCGGTCTTTTTCATTGCAGGCACAGTGGGGCTGCTGCGCTTTCCGGATATTTTCTGCCGTCTTCATGCATTGACCAAGGCGGACGGTTTGGGCCTTGCGCTTGTCGCACTTGGTGTCGCGCTGTTGTCAGGGTCTATGGGGGATGCGTTTCGCATCGGTCTGATCTGGTTTTTCGTCGCTGTTGCCAGCGCGACCTGCAGTCATCTGATTGCGCGCTATGCCCGCGCCAGCGGCGAGGCGGTGTCAGATGACTGATCCGCTTGTAATCTTTGATCTTCTTCTGGCAGCCTCGGTCGTGGCCCTTGCCGTTGCAGTGCTGGGGGTGCGTGATCTGTTTGCCGCAATCGTGCTGTTTGTCATCTTCGGCCTGCTGTCGGCACTGTCCTGGGTTCGCCTGTCGGCTCCGGATGTTGCTTTGGCCGAAGCTGCCATCGGGACTGGCGTTACTGGTGCACTGTTGTTGAAGACGCTTCACCATCTGCGGTTCGTTTCGGGGACGCTGGATCAACAGGCAGCACTGAGCGTGACGCCGTTACTGCCAGTCCCGGGGGCCGTCATCTGGGCCAATGCCGCGTTTTGTGGCTTGATCACCCTCGGGTTGGCTGCGGCTTTTTTAGGTGCCCCTCAGGCTGGGCCTGGCTTTGACCCGCTGGTGGCCGATGCCATGCCGCAAAGTGGTGTCGAGCATCCGGTCACCGGCGTTTTGCTGAATTTCCGCGCCTATGACACCTTGATGGAAGTGGTTGTGCTGCTGGCTGCCGTGATCGCTGTCTGGCAGATAGAGCGTGGCATGTCAGATGCGCCTGCGCCGGTGATGGGTGAGGTATGGCAGGGGTTTGCGCGCCTTGCCTTGCCCGCAATCGTGGTGGTGGGAACCTATCTGCTTTGGGTCGGAGCAGAGGCCCCGGGCGGTGCATTTCAAGGCGGGGCCGTTCTGGCCGCTGTCGGACTACTTTTGCTGCTGACGCGGGCCTATGTCCCGCGCCCGGCTCATCGCGGGATTGCACGCGGTGCTTTCGTGTTGGGAACGGGAGCGTTCGCAGCTGTTGCGCTTTTGGTTGCCGGCGGTGGCCGGGTTGCTTTCGAATATCCGCCAGAGCATGCCAAGTCCCTGATCCTGTTGATCGAAGGCCTTGTCACCATTTCAATCGCGATAACGCTGGCCGCACTTTTCCATGGGCGTGAACCTGTCGCACTGAGCACGCAAGGAGGCCGCAATGACACCTGATCTGATTTATGGTTTCACAGGGGTTGCGGTTTTCGCGATCGGGCTCGTGGGGGCGCTCTGCGCTCAGGACAGGCTGCGCAGGGTGCTGGCGCTGAAACTCTGCTCGGTCGGCGCCGGGTTCATGTTGGTGGTTGGTGCCTGGCGCGAACCACCTGCGGCACCAGATCCCGTTCCGCATGCGTTGGTCATCACCGGGATCGTCGTGATGGTCAGCGCCACTGCCGTCGCCTTGGCCCTGATCCGCCGTCTGCAAAGCCTGGAGGCTGAAGATGACCGTTGAGTTCGACCCAATGACATTGGCCATCTTCATGCCCCTTCTGGGTGCGATTGCGGCCTTCTTGCTACCCCGAGTTGCGGCCTTCATTGGCCTTGTGACGCTGGTGCTGACAGCGGCTGTCGTGGTGCTGCTGGCACGCGAGGTGCTGTCAGAGGGTGCCATCATCCTGCCGCTGGGCGGCTGGGGCGCACCTTTGGGTATTGACCTGCGCGCCGACGGGCTGAGCGTGGCCATGCTGGCGCTGACATGCATAGTCGGGTTTCTGGTCAGTCTTGCTGCGCTCGACAGTCTGAAGGGCGATGCGCAAGCGCGGCAGCGGCAGTACTTCTGGCCGCTCTGGCTGCTGTTGCTGACCGGGATGAATGGTGTCTATCTCAGCACCGACATCTTCAATCTCTATGTGATGATCGAGATTATCGCACTGGCTGCCGTCGGCCTGACGGTCCTGAGCGGCAGCAAGGCAGCGCTGCGGGCCGGGCTTGAATACATGTATGCCTCCATCCTTGGGGCCCTGTTGTTTCTGATGGGGGTGGGGTTCATCTACCTGCAGCTTGGGCGGCTGGACTTTGCTGGTCTGATCAATGCGGACAGCTCTCTGGCACTCTCGGCAGCGCTGGCGTTGATGATCATTGGCATGTTCCTGAAAACCGCGCTGTTTCCGCTGCATTTCTGGTTGCCTGCGGCGCATGCCAACGCAACCGCCCCGGCCAGCGCACTCTTGTCGGGGCTGGTAGTCAAGGCCGCTTTATACATTTTCCTGCGTCTGACAACCTATATGCCCTTGCCTGACGAGATACTCGTGACATTGATCGGTATTCTGGGCGCTGGTGCTGTTGTCTGGGGCGGGATTCAGGCCTTGCGGGCCGAGCGATTGAAGATGCTTGTCGCGTGGTCCACCGTCGTTCAGATCGGCCTGATCTTCGTGGCTTTTGCGCGGGCCGGGCAAGTCGGTCTGGCCGAAAGCTGGAAGGCTGCCGCGCTTCTGATCCTTGCACATGGCGTCGCCAAGGCGGCCATGTTCTTGTCTGCAGGCCGGATCAAGGACGAAATCGGCCATGACCTGATCCGTGATCTGGATCGTTCGTCGGTGCGTCCCACTTTGGCGCAATTCACCTTTGCGCTGGCCGCCATCAGCCTTATTGGCCTGCCCCCCAGCCTTGGGTTCATCGGCAAATGGTCGTTGATGGAAGGGGCTATGGCCGCCGGTTACTGGCACTGGATTGCCGTGACCATGGCCGGAACTTTGATGTCGATCGCCTATTTCAGCAGGGTTTTCGCAGGCTTTCTGCGCTTTGACAGGGTGCGCACACCAGTGACGGAACATCAGGGATGGGCCTATGCGGATGCAGCCCCGCTAACCCTGGCGGCTGGCGCGATCGCGCTTGGATTCTTTGCTGCCCCGATCCTTTCTTTCATCGAAATTGGTTATCCGTTCGGAGTTGCGCCATGAGCGATGCGCCGTTTCTCCCTCTGTTCATCCTGATGACCTCGCTGCTTGCGGCTCCGGCGCTGTTTGCTCTGCCAGAATCTGCTGCCCGATTGCGCACGACAATCAACCTTGGCATGGCAACTTTGAAGGTGGCGCTTGTGGTCTGGCTCAGCCTGAAAGTGTCTCAGGGCGTGATCTATGATCTGCGTCTCGAGATGTTGCCGGGGTTGGAGTTCAAGCTGCAGGCAGATCCTCTCGCCTTGCTGTTCATTGCTCTGTCGGCTGTCCTCTGGCTGATCACGACAGTCTATTCTGTCGGCTATCTGGAGCGCGGGCCCCATCGGGCGCGGTTTTTCGGCTTCTTCAGCTTGTGCGTTGCCGCCACAGTGGGCATTGCCATGTCTGGCAACCTGTTCACCTTCCTGATCTTTTATGAACTGCTGACGCTGGCGACGTATCCACTTGTCATCCATCGCGGCGACTCGGAGTCGTTACGCGCTGGGCGGATTTATCTGACATATACGCTTGCCGGGGGGCTTGTCCTTTTGTTGGGGACGCTCGCGCTGTGGGTATTGACCGGAACAACTGAATTTGTCCCGGGGGGTGTTCTGGGCGATCTGCCTGAGATCAATCCACTTGCGGCGCAACTTCTGTTTCT
>SKWJ01000158.1 GCA_007128995.1 Paracoccaceae bacterium | reverse complement strand
CCGATCCTCGCGCGATGACGATACACGACGCCGATTTCAAACAGGCCCTCTGCCTGCCACTGGCCATCCGCAACAGTTGGCAGAGGCGGGTCCATCACCGACGCGGTACGAAACGCCCCACAGGCTGTCAAAACCCTGCTTCAGACCGAAGCGCGTTTGCGCAGGGCCGCGCCTGTCAGTGACACCAGAAGAAACAGCCCCAGAAAGCCAAGCACCGCAACCGCAGTATATTCAGCCGCTCGGGGATAGTCGGGCCGGTCTGCCGCAACAGGGGCGACCGCAACGATCAGGGCTGCTGTCTGCCGCGCAATCTCACCCTGGATCTGTTCGATCTGCTCAAGGGCCTGCGCGCGCATCAATTCATGCGTCTCAACCTCGGTCTGCGCTGCGACAAGCTGGCGCTGTAGTTCGGCACTATCTGGCAGCGGAGCGGCGGGGCCATTCGCGCGCTGCACTGGCACGGCATCAATCTGCGCACCCATGGCGTCTTCCCAAGCTTCAAGCGGGTGGGGTGCGGCCAGATCGCCGCGCATCGCCTGCAATCTGACACGACCCGGGCGCAATCTTGCGTCCAACTGCCCGGCAACAGGCGCCGATCGCATTGCCCCGGCATCGCGATCCGGCGCCAGCGCATGTTCCAGCTCTGCCTGTTGCTGCCGGGCAAAGACAAGATCGCGCTGAATCTCTTCAAGATGATCGCGGGCGGACCTCAGCGCATCCTCCCGAAGATGCGCGCCCATCGTGTCAAGCTGCGTTCGCGCAAGTCGGACCAGCGCCTCGGCAAACCGTAGACTGTCATCGGCAGAGAGCGCCCAGACCCTGACAGTGACCATCCCGAAGGCCGGATCATGATCGATCAGCACATGACGGCGATAGGTCTGAAAGGCAGCGTCATCATCCGCGTCAGGCAGCAGACGGCGGACCGGATCAACATGTTCCTGCTGAAAATGAGCCTTGAACCCCTCTGCAGAGTCGAGTTGGCGCAGCGCTGGTCGCGCGCGCAGAAATTCATGCAGCGCAGCAGCGAGACTGGCCTCGCGCGCGGCGGTTTCCTGAACTGTCTGTCCCTGCTGCGACGCGGCGGCTGCGAATGGGGTCTGAATGACAAAACGCGTCTCGGCCATATAAAGCGGAGATGCCATGACAAAAAAATACCAACCTGCCAGCGCACCGGGCAACACCACGAAAACCAGCAGTCGCGCCCCTGTCAGAACCCGACGTCTGAACCTGAGCGCCGCACGATCTGACCTGACTTGCGGGGTGGGCGCGGCTGTCTCGGTTTCGAATTGGCCCATGTCGCGGGCCGAAAAAATGTCCTGCGGCTGGGAAACAGCGCCGGACACGCCCTGATCTTCTTGCGCGCGGGTTTCAGCCTTGTCAGAAGGCGAAAGACAGGTCTGTTCCGGATCGCCCCCGGAATATTCCGCTGCGGCGCTATCGGAATCCGGGTTCGGCTCGGCGACGCGCTCGATCTCTGGCCCCGGCTGCACACGCCAGTTCTGGGCAAGGATAAGGGGTGCGCTCGAAGGTGCGCCGCGCTCAGGCGCAGGGGCAACCTCAGGCGGCTGTTCTGACGGGGTTGGGAAGTCGTCCCTGCCCAACGCCCGAGGCTCGAAAGGCGCATTGCGCCGCATGTTGCGACGCAAGCGAAACCGAAGAGAGTTGTCAGGCGCGCTCACAAGACACCTCGCCGGCCGTCATCCCCCGCCGACAGGGGGTGCTGCACTGATGAAAGGTGATGTTGCGAATGTAAGGACACCCATTCTGGATTTGGTGCTTTTGACCCGTAAGACACCAACATCCGATGCGTCCCTGCATGACCTGTTCCATCGCACCATCAAAAGCACATAGAGTCTGTGAATTGTGTTAAAACCTATCAGATGGCACCATCGATTCATAGCGATCTTGCAAAAGAGTGTCACATTTTTCGACAGTTATGCAGACGCCTGCGCAGCATGGCTTCATCCGCACATCGCAGTGCCCGTGATCAAGCCTGCGCATTCGGGTTTCCGTTTGATCATGACGTTCGGCGCGCGGACACCCGCCTTCGCTTACCTGCCCCAGGAGCGTACATCACCGCAATCAAAATGCACGAAATTCGAGCGTGAATACCGCCCGACGCCACCAGCGCGGCACGCCTGCGCGGCCTGTGCAATCTGGTTCACGCTGCGCGATCTGAGCCGCACATCCGCAGCCTTGCCAGTTAGATGCAGCGAGTTCTGCGCAACATTGCCCGAGCGTGCCCGCAGCATCGCATTGGTTTGCGGCGACCGATAGCCTGACAACAGCATATAGGGTTCGTTGACGCGCAGGATGTTATGGGTCGCGGCAAGAAAATCTATTGTCCGGGCGTCGATCCTATGTGTCGCGTTATTCCGCCAGTCGCGGAAGAAATGGTTAATCTCGGTGAGCGACTCGGGGATGTAGGTGCCATCGATCCAATAGATCAGATTGATGTTTTCACCCGTTCGACCAGAATAGAACCGAAGTTTTCGGATATCGCCCGCGCCGCGCGCATAGGCAGTCACGCCAGGAAAAAAAGGCGCGGCCGAGATGGCGGTTGCTGCGAATGCGCCAAGGATTGCGCGACGGCTGATGCCATTGTTCGAAGCGTTCTGCATCTGGTTACCTGTCCGTTGTGTCTGTCGGCTGACCGTGCTTGTAGCGCTGTGGCACATGACACGATGCCGATCTTTTCCTGCACATGGTGTGCCATATCCGCAGCTTTGACCCAAGACCAATTCAGGGACACCGCTGCCTGTCAGGCATCGTTGAGCGGAATTTTGCCACTTTCCCCGAAAAATATCCTGTGCGCAGGGAACTTTCGGGCCAGCAAGGTGCAACTGAATTTTCCATCATGCCGACGAGTATGACGCCATGTGGTTACCCAAAGCTGAACACAGCAAACGGTTGCCAATGCATTGAAATCGCGCTTTTGTGACTTTACGCGATGCGCAATTTTCCGCCTAACTAAGGATTGATAGAAAAGGTCGAAGTATGAATTGTAGCCTGTTTGTTTCACGCCTGCGCGCCACCAGCCTGTTGATTGTTGCGGTCATGGCCCTGCTTGTGTTCGGATCAATCCAGCCAGCCAGCGCCGATCAGACCCCTGCATTTCGTCAGGCACTGGCAGAAAGCGTGGCGGCGGACGAGAAGGTTTCTGCATTCTACAGAGAACGCAATTATCTACCGCTATGGACCGGGCCGGATGATGCTGCACGCCGGCAGGCTTTGCTTGTTGCGCTGGAACACGCGCCAGCACATGGCCTGCCAATGGCGCGCTATGACCTGACCGGGCTGATCGCCGCCTTCGAAGCCGTGGAAAGCGAGCGTCAGCGCGCCCAGCTTGAGGCGAAGGTGACGCGCGTTTTCCTGCAATATGCCAGAGATATCAGCAGCGGCGTTCTGGACCCGCGCAGGATAGACCGCAGCATCGTGCGCGTTCTGCCTCGGCCTGACCCCGCAACGCTGCTGCGCGACTTCGCCGAAGCGCCACCCACCAGTTTCATTCGCAATCTGGCACCATCGGCCCCCGAATATGCACGGCTCTTTCGCGCGCGCCAAGATCTGGAGCGCGTGATTGCCCAGGGCGGCTGGGGGCCAACTGTACCGCAGGCACGGTTCGCGCCGGGGACGTCGGGTGAAGATGTCGTCACGCTGCGCAACCGGTTAATCGCGATGGGCTATCTGGAGCGCTCGGCGACTGCCAGTTATGATTCGGCGCTGCAGAACGCCGTGTTGCAATTCCAGATCGCCCACGGGTTAGAGCCAGATGGCATTGCCGCAACGGCAACGATCCGTGCCATCAACATAGCGCCAGAAGAGCGCCTGAAATCTGTCATTGTCGCCATGGAGCGGGAGCGGTGGCTGAACATCCCGCGCGGCGACCGGCATATCTGGGTCAATCTCGCGGATTTCACCAGCCGGATCGTTGACAATGACCGAGTCACCTTCGAGACGATCTCGGTCGTTGGCGCGCAGTCCACCGATCGGCAAACGCCCGAATTCTCGGACCGGATGACCTATCTTGAACTCAATCCGGACTGGACGCTGCCACGCTCGATCGTCGCGCGGTCGTATTGGGGGGCGCTGGCCTCGGGGGGCGCGCGGCATTTGCAGATTGTCGATGCGCGCGGCCGGGTCGTCCCGCGCGAAGCCATCGATTTCGGACGCTACACGCCCGCGAACTTTCCCTTCAATGTCCGGCAACCGCCGGGCCCCAGCAATGCCTTGGGCGAAGTCAAGTTCATGTTCCCCAACCCCTACGCGATCTACCTGCATGACACGCCAGAGCGCCACCTGTTTCGCACGACTGTGCGAACCCATTCATCGGGCTGCATCCGCCTGAATGACCCGCGTGAGTTCGCCTATGAGCTTCTGTCACGCCAGAGCGATGACCCGCAGCGGCTGTATCATACCACATTGAACACGCGCCAGCAGACGCGCATCTATCTGGATGAACCGGTTCCGGTGCATCTGGTCTATCGGACCGCCTTCACGGATGTGCGCGGTGTTCTGAACTTCCGCGCTGATATGTATGGGCGCGACGCGCGTATCCACGAAGCCCTGGAACAGGCGGGCGCGACAGGCAGCGGATTGCAGATTTAAGCCCAAGACAAGAGGGCCGCGCGAGGATTTGAGTTGGCCCTCTGCAACGAAACTGTTATACTGCTGACAGATACAGGGCACACCTGACGCAAGGAGTGTGTCCAATGGGGCCTGAGGTGATGCAGAGAAATACAAATACCGCGATTGGCGAGCGCGTGATGGCGATTATTGCTGAACAGGCACTCATCGATGCCAGCGATCTGACCCCGGAAAGCAGGCTTGCCGACCTTGGTATTGACAGCCTTGGTCTGGTGGAATGCATTTTCGGAATTGAAGAGGCATTCGGGATCACCATCCCGTTCAATGCCAATACGCCAGACACACCTGGGTTCGACCTGTCGTCTGTCGGCGCGATCATTTCTGAAGTCGAGAACCTGGTGGCCAGACAGGCCGCATGACGCGAATCGTCATTACTGGCGCTGGCACCCTGAACCCTCTGGGAGCCAACCTGGCCGATACATGGTCGGCATTTTCAGCCGGGACATGTGCGATCGGCCCCTTGACCTGCCGCGATGTAGAGCGGCTTTCGGTTCAGATCGGGGCCGAGATAAGGGGTTTCGTCCCGGAAGATCATTTTCCGAGAACCGCCATCTCGCTGCTGGACCGTTTCTCGCAGATCGCACTGGTCGCTGCGCGTCAGGCAGTGGCACAATCGGGCCTTGAAATTGACGAAGCTCTTGGGCTGCGCGCGGGCGTCGTGCTTGGCACAGCGGGCGGCGGCAACACCACAGTCGATGACAATTACCGCGCTGTCTATGGCGAAGGGAAGAACAGGGTTCACCCTTTTGTCGTGCCCAGATTGATGCACAATGCGGCAACATCGCAACTGGCCATGGAATTTGGCCTCAAAGGGCCAAGCTTTACTGTCTCGACGGCCTGCGCCTCGTCCAATCATGCGATGGGGCAAGCTCTTCAACTGCTGCGGTCGGGCGCTGCAGATGTCATGCTGACAGGTAGGTCAGAAGCCATGCTGTGTTTTGGCGGGATCAAGGCGTGGGAAGGTCTGCGCGTGATGGCACGCGATACCTGCCGCCCGTTTTCGCGCAACCGCTCTGGCATGGTCCAGGGCGAAGGCGGCGCGGTCTTTGTGTTCGAGACATTGGAGCATGCGCATGCCCGCAACGCCACCATCCTTGCCGAGGTTGCAGGCTTTGGCATGAGTTCCGACGCGGGCGATATTGTCATGCCAGATGTCGATGGGCCCGTGCGTGCGATGCGCGCGGCTTTGGCAGACGCGAAGGTCGCGCCAGAAGACGTGGGCTATGTGAATGCGCATGGCACTGGCACAGCGGCCAATGACCGGATCGAAGCGCAAGCACTGCATCTGGTTCTGGGCGCACATGCCGGGCGCGTGCCCGTGTCATCCACCAAATCCATGCATGGCCATCTGATCGGCGGCACAAGTGCTGTGGAATTGCTGGCCTGTCTTCTGGCCTTGCAGGACGGCACAATCGCACCAACAGTCAATCATACTGAAACTGATCCCGAAATCGCACTGGATATCGTGCCAAACACAGCCCGCAAAGCCGATGTTTCCGTCGCGATGACGAATGCCTTCGCCTTTGGCGGGCTGAATGCGGTCCTAGTGTTGAAACGCTGGATCTGACACTGCGGCGCGCAAGGAACAGACATTTCCAAGTGGTGGATTGTCCTACCGTCGCCCTGCAACCCGCCGGGTTTCGGTGTTCTGTTGCGGGGCGTCTGACATGGTCTGCACTGTATCACGCAGGTCATTGAGCAGATCAAGAAGCGTATCAAGCCGCTCCTGACCGAATGCTTCGGCAAGCTTGCTGTAACTTGGTTCGGATTCCTGCACCACATCCTCGAACATGGCACGGCCACGCTCTGTCAGGCGCACCATGTGCCGTCGCGCATCATTGCATTCGACCTGTTCGATCAGACCGCGCTGGGTCAGTCCCCGAAAGATGCGGGTCAATGACGGGGGCAGGATCACACAACGCTCGGCCAGGGTCTTTGCATCGAGCGCATCGGCATCGGCAAGGGCACGCAGGACACGCCACTGCGGCATGGTCAGATCATGACTGTCGATGAATGGCTTGAACAACCGGGTGGTCGCTTCGCGTGACCGCAACAGCGCAATGGGCAAGGATTTCTCAAATTTCCGCAATGCCCTGCTTGACGTTTTCTGCATTAAATCCGCCCCTTCAATCCCGTGCGCCAAAGTAACACGCAGGTGTATATTTTCAATTGAAAATTATTTTGCGTATGCAGCAACTTACTGCGCCCGCTCAAGGCAGAGGCTCTGGATGGGCTTGCATGCCCCTGCGCAATTGGGCAAGAGCGACGCAACCCGATTACAGCAAAGGCAGCCCCATGAGCGACATCACCAACGACGCCTATAATGTGACCGCCGATGAATTGCGCCAGTTCATCGAACGCTATGAACATCTTGATGCCGAAAAGAAGGATATCACCGACCAGCAGAAAGAGGTGATGGCCGAAGCAAAAGGGCGCGGCTATGATACCAAGGTCCTGCGCAAGATCATCGCCATGCGCAAACGCAAGCCGGACGAAATTGCCGAGGAAGAGGCGGTTCTTGAACTCTACAAGGCAGCGCTCGGGATGGAGTGACGGATATGCGCTGACCGGGAGCGTTTTGTCCCTCCCGGTCAGGGACGGACCACCCGTCGCATCGCCGATAGAAGTCCAGCGTCATCTCAGGGCGCGAAGGGAAGGCGACGGGCCAGCTCATCCGAACTGATCCCAAGAAGGTCTGCTGTTTTTGCAAGATCATGCCCGCAGTCTTCATACGCCCTCTGAATGCAGAGATCTTCCAGCACACGCGCGGTTTGCGAGATGATTTCTTCAAGGCTGAGTTTTCCGACATTCCCCATCGCGCCATCCACTGCCGAAGCCGCGCGGTTGCGAAGGTAGGAAACATTTCCAATCGCCCGCAATTCGGCTTGTGCCCCCTGTGCCGGAAGGGACTGGCGGCTGTCCTCGATCGACTGGTTCATTTCCTGGATCACGTGATTGAATTTTCTCTGAAGCCGCATCGACGGACGCAGATCGCGACAGATCAGCACGAAACCCCGGTCAGCCGCATTGACGCGCCGCACCAGAAGGGGCAGGCCATCGGGCTCGATCCGGGGCGCAAGAAAGTTAAGGTGGCGCCAGATGGGTTCCTTCCCCGGCCCGGCGTCGCGCAACAAGTCCAGTTTCGGCCAGCTGTCCCGCAGAGTTATGCGCTTCAAGGGCTGACCGATCCAGCTTTGATCGACAGGGAGATCCAGTGCCGCGCCGCGCACGATATCTTCAACTTCGTCGTCATGGTTGACGAACACGCACAGATCGCTGGCTGCAAGGACGATCTGTTCGACCACTTCAGACGGTAAAGTCGAAAGAATGCAAGAGGCTGCCTTCGCCTCGCCCTCATATCCCGTCATGACAACTCTGGCCTTTCATAACGACCACTAACCAACTGCCCCAGCAAATATTCAGCGGCCTCATTGAGGTTCATCGCAATGCAATCAGCTTGCAAGAAGCCATACTGGTCGCGATTTGGCTGTATCGCCGAACCGCCAACGATGATTTCGAGATGCCGCGATGCGCTGACATGTCGCCAGTCTGCTATCATGTCAGCGATCCCGAAAAAAGCACTATCCACGCTTATCGACAGCGCAAGCGCCTCGATCCTGCGGGACTGGAGCAACGCCGCGATCCTTTCGGTGTTGCGCCCGTCGATGAATGTGGCGCGCCACCCTTTCAACGCCAGATATTCAGTCAAGATGCGTGCGCCAAAGTCGTGAGTGTCACCGGGCGCGACAGCGACAACCACATGCCCAAGACACAAAGCGTCGCGTTCTGATTGCGCCTCGTTGGGCTGCCTGCTCAAGAACTCCAGAATATTGTGCATCAGGCTGAAGGCGAAGGCGCTCTGCTCGAAGCTGATCCTGTCCTCGTTCCAATCTTCACCGAGAATGCCAATGACAGGCAGAAGCAACCGCGCATAGACCGCCGCCATGTCTGTCCGATGTGTCTTTCGGAACCGATGGCACAGATCCAGCGCTTCAGAAAACTGTCCCTGCACCAGAGCTTCGTGCAAGGCGCTTACAGGTGCGTGCTCGGGCATCGACCTTTGCGCACCAGACTTGTGGGCAGCAAAGGCGCTGGATATGTCCATCATGGCCTTGCCAGTCGGCAGGCCCGCCCGCGCCCGAGCAAGACGCCCCGTTTCTTGCATCTCGTGAAGAAGCCAGGCTTCGCAACCGGTTTCAACGCTCATCTTCACTATCTGCGCACCCTTGTTTGCCAAGACACACACGCCCCCCGGCCATTCAGCCATGCTCTGCAAACCTCGGCGACATTGTCACATTTCCGGTCGCCGAAAACAAGGCTTCCGCGGAAAAGGCAGATGCGGGCGGCGGTCACGGTCTTGGGTCTGCTGGTGCTACCCGGCCGATGACCACCCGTCAGCGGGCAGCCCCGGACACGAAGCGCCCGGACTATGATCGGGCACGGCGCGGGAAGGAGGCATCGCGGGCTTGGAATTGTGTTGCAATTCAGGCACTGCCAACAAGAAAACGACTGACATTCTCGCGGCGTCCGACACTCACAACCAGCCACCAGATCACCACGCATTTCCCGACTCTGACCTCCCCATGTCACCTGAGCACCCGCCACAGAAAGCGTGTCTTATTCCAGCAAAATTTATTCATATCATATACTTGCATCCCGTCCGCGGCTCTGGCATCTTCACCTCAAGGTTGAAGAAACACATCCGGGGGCCTTTGCGTAATACCCTGCCTCTCTCTTGGAACTGGTCGTGACGACTGTCGGAGTTTATCTGAACACTGATGCTGAACTTTTGTTGCGATATTGGTGTTTCATGACATGATGTTAAGCAACAGCAAGATAAGACGTGTAGAATGCCAAGGGTCTTACGGAGTGTGAGTGCACCATGCGCGTTTGGTTCAGGCGGACCGCGGGCGCGGGTGATGTGTTTCAGTCAGATATCCAGTCCGCAGGCGCCTTGGAATAAAGGCCCAGCAACGTGAACAGCATCATGACGATCGGCCGCCTTCTGATTCTCGATGACGATGCCATGATAGCCGAAACAGTCTCCAGCATGGCTGCAAGGCTGAATTTCGAAGCTTTGATCACGCTCAATCCGACGGATTTTTTCGAACGGCTGAAAGATTTCGATCCAACCCATGTGATCATCGATCTGTCGATGCCCGAAATGGATGGGCTGGAAGTCATGCGCCGGATCGATGCGCGATGCGCAGCGCGGATCATTATCGTCAGCGGATCGGGAAACCGTATTCTTGAAGCCGCTCGACGGGTCGGCGTCGCACATGGACTGGATATTCTGGGGATACTGGAAAAGCCCTTCCGGCGATCAGACCTGAAATCTTTGCTGCTGATGCCCAGCTCTGCCTCAGCTAAGAAAAAGACGCATGAGACGGCGCGTCCGCAAGCGCGCCCGAATTTCACCCGCGAAGAACTGGCAGAGGGACTTGCACGCGATGAATTCACGATTCACCTGCAACCCAAGGTGCGATGCCGCGACAACAGGATCATCGGGTTTGAAACGCTTGCGCGCTGGAACCATCCGACACTCGGCCTGATCATGCCCTCGGATTTCGTCGCCCTGTTCGAGGAATTCGACCTTGAAATGGTCTGGATGGAAAAGCTGATCCGGCTTGCGGCGTCCTATGCCGCGAAACAATTACCTGCTGACATCAACCTCGCACTGAACATGTCGATGTCAGAGCATAGCCGGACGACAACCCCGCTGTTGCTGTCCTCTGTTGGTCAGGAATCGGGTGTCACGCCAAACCGGCTTGTGATCGAAGTCATTGAAAACGGCCTGATCGGGGCCACAGCAGAAGATATCGAGATGTTTGCCCGGCTCAGGCTGGAAGGGTTTCAACTGGCGATTGACGATTTCGGTCTTGGGTATTCCTCGCTCAGCCGGCTTGTCAGGATTCCGTTCTCAGAATTGAAGATTGATCGCTCTTTCGTGCAGGAAGTCCGCGTTTCCAAAGAAGCGCGCCGCGTCGTGCGCAGCCTTGTCGCAATCGGTCATTCGCTGGAAATGTCGGTCACGGCCGAGGGGGTCGAGGATCTGGAGACGTTGGACATCGTGAAGTCACTGGGATGCGACAGTGTTCAGGGGTTTGTCTATTCCCGCCCTGTTCCGATAGAAGGCGCGCTGCGCTTGCTGGATGCGGGGGGGGTCCTGACGCCCGCGCCCTGACAGCGCGCGACAAAACCTGCCCGGATCCTGCCTATGCACACGCGCCATGCGCCCTTGCAGCCTGTCATTTGCGCGACCTGCACGTGTGATGATCATTCCGAAGTGAAAATCGCTTTCCGGGGCTTGCATATGGATCGGTTTGCAGCATGATCATCCGCTTAACATCCCCCTGCGAGAGAGGATCACATGTCACTGCGCCCGATCGTTGCCGCCCTTCTGACACTCGGCCTGGCTTTGCCTGCTCTGGCGACAGAGCGCACGCCCGAAGACCCGCGCCTTCTGAACCCCGGCCAGCTGACCGTCGGCACGGGCGATCCGGTCTTTCCACCCTGGATGCTGAACAATGACCCCTCCAGCGGCGAAGGCTTTGAAAACGCCTTGATATACGCGCTGGCCGAAGAAATGGGGTTCACGCCCGAACAGGTGGTCTGGGTCGGCAACACATTTGAGCAGACCATCGCCCCCGGCCCAAAGAATTTCGACTTCGCCATCAATCAGGTCTCAGTCACCGAGGCCCGCTCGGAAGTGGTGACTTTCAGTCAGGTCTATTTTCAGCCTGACAAGGCGGTCATCGCGCTGCCCGGCTCTGCTGTCGAAGGGGCAACAAGTTTTGCGGAACTCGGCGCCGCGCGCTGGGGTGCCGTCATCGGGACAACCGATCTGATGTATCTGGAAACCATCATCGGCGTGCAGGATGCAGCGGTCTATGATGACCAGATCGGCGTGTTTCAGGCCATGCAAGCGGGCCAGATAGATGCAACCCTCGCGGCCCTTCCAACAGCCCTGTTCGCAACAGCCGTGCAACTTCCCGACGCCAATATCGTCGCAATTCTGCCTGCTGACGAGAATGACCGTGGCCATGGGCTGTTGTTCCAGAAGGACAACACGCTCGTTGACTGGGTCGATGATGCGCTGTCGACACTGATCTCGCAGGGCGTTGTGGAAGATCTTGTGGCCACATGGTTGCTGGCCGATCCCGACCTGCCGGTAATTACGGACTGAACGTGCACAGGCCCATAGCTGACCAGACCGACCGGGGCGGCCTGCGCCCCGGAACAACCAGCATTCGCCCCGCCCCCGAAGGCCCGCCACCACCACCGCGCAAGCGCAGTTTCGACTGGCGCGCAGCTTTTGTGCCGGGCCTTATTTCTTCCGCCTCGATCATCATCGTGTTTGGCGGGCTCTACTGGCTGATCACAAGTGCCGAGCAGTGGCCCCGCATAAAGGCGCAGTTCTTTAATCTCGATCACATGATCGCGGCAGCGCCACGGGTCGCACAGGGGTTTCTCACCAATCTTCAGGTCTGGCTGATTGCACTCGCCTGCATTGGGGTTTGGGCTTTGGTACTTGCGGTGCTGCGATCCTTGCGGGGGCCGGTTTTTGCACCTTTGCGGCTTCTCGTGGTCCTGTATATCGATATTTTCCGCGGTCTGCCGGCGCTGCTTCTGGTCATTTTGTTCGGCTTTGGCATTCCGGCGCTGAATATTCCCGGCCTGCCAAATTCCGGCCTGTTCTGGGGCGGCGTCGCCATGGTGCTGAGCTATTCTGCCTATGTCGCCGAAATCTACCGCTCGGGGATTGACGCAGTGCATGAGGGGCAACGCGCGGCGGCCAGATCCCTGGGCCTGAGCGAGTGGCAGACGCTGATCTATGCCATCCTGCCGCAGGCTTTGCGCAATGTGCTGCCCGCATTGATGAATATTGTGGTGGCGCTCCAAAAGGACGTGGCGCTGCTATCGGTGATTGGCGTGCGAGACGCTGTGCGCGAGGCCCAGATCTACACGGCAACGACATTCAATTATTCGGCGCTGGTCGTCGCGGCGCTGCTGTTTCTGCTGGCGACAGTGCCAATGGCGCGGCTGGCGGACTGGGTAAACCGGCGCGACCGTGCGCGCAGACTGCAGATGGCCGACTAGATGAGCGATATCACCATCCGCGGATTGACGAAATATTTCGGGGATCGGCTGGTCCTTGATCGGGTTGATCTGGACGTGGACAAGCATGAGGTTGTTTGCCTGATCGGGGCCTCTGGTTCAGGCAAGTCGACCCTGCTGCGTTGCATCAACCGGCTGGTTGAACCCGATCATGGCCAGATCACGCTGGGCGGGCTGTCAATTACAGACCCCCGCTTCGGACGCACCGGATTGCAGCAGCGCGTGGGGATCGTGTTTCAGTCCTATAACCTGTTCCCGCACCTGTCAGTTCTGGAGAACCTGACACTTGCGCCGCTCAAGGTACAGAAGATGGCCCGCCCGCAAGCCAAGGCGCGCGCCCATGAGGTGCTGTCGCTGTTCTCGATGGAGCGGTTCACTGCGGCATATCCTGAACAACTGTCCGGGGGTCAGCAACAGCGCGTCGCGATCGCGCGCGCGCTGATGACGCAACCTGATGTTCTGCTTCTGGACGAGGTGACTGCGGCGCTTGACCCTGAACTGGTGGGCGAAGTGCTGAAGATCATCCATGACCTGAAGCAACGCGGCCTGACCATGGTCATCGTGACTCATGAAATGGGTTTTGCCCGCGATGTCGCGGATCGGGTCTGCTTTCTGTCAGAAGGGCGCATTGTCGAGGAAGATGCCCCGGCGCGGCTGTTTTCCGCGCCACAGCATCCGGCGACACAAACTTTCCTGTCGCGCCTGATTGCCTCGGGTCGGGTATAGCCTTGCCTGTCACATGGCGCGGATGCGCCCGGCGCGGCGCAGCGCCTCTTCCAGCGCATTGAGAAAGCGCGACCTGTCTGCCTTGGTGAAGCCACGTCCGGACCCCTTGTGAAACGGGTCCATTGCCCGCAAGTCAGCCATCAGGTCGCGCGTGGCAAGAATATTCCCGATATTTGCCGGTGTCAGGGGCGATCCATCATGCCTGAGCACCTGTGCCCCCCCTTCGATGCAGCGTGCCGCAAGCGGGATATCTGCGGTAATCACCACATCGCCCGGCCCGGCGCGGTCTGCGATCCACTTGTCTGCCTCATCCGGGCCATCAGGGACGATAACGGTTTCCACCAGCGGGTGCGGTGATGGTCTGATCCCGCCATTTGACACGACCCAGATCTGAACCCCATGACGCGTGCCCACACGTTCGATCTCTGCCTTGACCGGGCAGGCATCTGCATCCACGTAAACCGCCATAGACTGGCCCCTTTTCACTATGCACGCACCCTGCCGCGCCGCCGTATCCAGAGTTCCAGCAAGGCAAGATAGGGTAGGTAGAACGCAAAATACTGAACCTTGTCAAATGGCCCATCCAGCTGTTCGGTGCTCCACAGACCGCCGGTCAGCAGATACCACAACACATAATGCAGCCGAAACAGCAAAGACCCCATGATCAGGACAAGCAACCGCAATGCCCAGTCGCGATGACGGTCGTGGTTTCCTGCGTGGGCGTGGCGCAGGGTTTGTGCGGCAGCGAGAAGGAACAGGCCGCCATAGACCGCAAAGCCCAGATCCATCAGCGGCCCGGCAATCGTGCCGCGCAAGCCGATATAGGCCAGCCCGCCCAGCGCAACACAAACCGCACCACCGACAATCACGCGCCCTGCAAGCCGATGCTGCCGAGGAAAGCGCAGACGCAAGCCCGTGCTGAGTTGCAACGGAACCAAGAGCATGATCACGGCGCCAAGCACCATATGCGCAAAGATCGCGAGATTGAACAGCGGCGCGCCAGACGTGTAGATATAGGTCTCGGCAGAAAGATCCGCGCCCAACCCGCGCAGGCCGAAACGCATAGAATAGGCTGCGAATGCGATAACCGGAACTGCAAGGCCGATCAGGCCCAGCCAGCGTGCGATTGCTGATCCTCGTCGCGCCAATGCCATCACGGCTGCCCCCGTACAATCGAAATTCTCACGCTACCGCAGAGGCAGCGCCACCAGCAAGATGAAAGCCAAGACTGGTATCTTTCGGAAAAGCCGGTCCCGAATAGGCGCGCAATAGGATGCGGTTGTGTTTCGCGCACATAACCTTGCTTCGAGGTTACACCAGATCTGTAATCCGCCAGTAAGGACTGCCTGCTATTTTCAAGGAGAATCTCATGGAATAGAAAAGGGAAGACAGTAGCTCAGTATCTGGACATGTTGGATGTCGGCAGACACCGGGCTTCCGAAGAGGGAGATAGCTTGGACCATACCGCGAATCCCGAAACGGCGGAACATCGTGCGGATCTATCTGGTTCCATAGAACCGGCGACTCTGGATATCCTATCGTTCCTGATCCGGACGCAGAAAGAAGACCCCGCCGAAGTCATCAGCCATGTCTGCACTGCCCTCTTGCGCCTTGGGCGGTGCGACTCTGTGCTTGCGTTTACGCGCGATGTGCATGGGAGGGCAGAGGTCTTTTGCACCCTGCCCTTGGCTGAAACCCCGGAGCCGCGGATCCTGCCAGAGGATGTCATGATGATCTGGCAGGATACTCTGGAAGCAGATCAGACAATTGTAATCGAAGATGCAGCCACCCTTCGATCTGGTTCGGCGGAAGGCAGGTATCTGCAGCAAGAGGGGCTGAAAGCCTGCACCGCTGTCCCAATGATGGCCGCAGGCCGGTTATGGGGTTTCTTGCGTCTTGACGCGCTTGCACCCTCTCGCGCGATGGACTGCCAAGAACACCGACAAGTCAAGCTGGTCGCAGACGCCTTGGGCGCTGTGCTTGCGCGCCTCGATACCGCTGCGGCAATGGAGGGCATGCGTAATTCGCTGATCGACGCGCATAACAGGCTTCAGGCGACCTTGAACGCACAGCCCGATCTGATCCTCGAGGTTGATTCAGAGGGCCGCTACCGCAGTGTGCATACGGCCGATCCGCATCAGATGATGGTGCCCCCGGACGCGCTGATTGGCAAAACCGATGCCGAGGTCATGCCCGTCGAGATTGCCGAACTGAACCGGCGCGCGATGGAAGAAGCTGCACAGCTTGGCCGGTCTGGGCCCCACCCGTTCGACGTCGAAACGCCAAGGGGGAAACGCCGCTATTCCCTGACAGTCAGTCCACGCCCTGCCGAAACGCCGGATGACAAACCGGGTTTCGTATTTGTTGCACGCGATATCACTCAGGAATGGCGCTTGCAGCGCGAGACAGAGCGCCTGAGTCTGCTTGGACGGCACATGACAAACCTCGTGGTCATTGCCGATACCGATCAGCGGATCGAATGGGTCAATTCCGCCTTTGAACAGCGCACCGGCTGGACATTGGAAGAAGTGCGCGGAAGGCGACCACAAGAAGTGTCGCGCGGACCCGAAACAGATGCGTCCGCATCTGCAGAAATTGACGTGGCCCTTTCAAAGCTCGCGGCCGTAAGACGCGAGATCCTGAACTATACCCGCGATGGTTCGACCTATTGGGTCGATGTCCAGATTTTCCCGATTTTCGAAAGCTGCGGCCAGCATACCGGCTATGTGTCGATCGAGACGGACATCACCTTGCGCAAGCAGCAGGACGCTGAACTGGAACGCCTGGCACAGGATGCGAACAACGCACGCACCAGGCTTGAAATGGCGGTCGAGGCGTTGCCGGATGGCTTTGCGTATTATGACGCGGATGAACGTCTGGTGCTGTGTAACGAACGCTACAAGGCCTGTTATCCGGACGCAGCCGATCGCATGTCCCCCGGTGCTCATGTCGCAGAGATCTTTCACACTACCCCGGCACATCATGCGGTGCCTGCCCAGACGGCCGTCAATGAGGCATGGCAAGATGGCAACCGCTGGATGCGGATTGTCGAGCGCACGACCCCGGATGGCGGCCGGGTCGGGATGCATATCGACGTCACCGAACTCAAGAACGCAGAACAAAGGCTGTCGGCGATTATCGACGCCGCAGAACTGGGAACCTGGGAATGGACGCTATCGACCGGCGAAAACCTGATCAATGCCCGCTGGGCAGAGATTGTCGGATATACGCTTGCTGAATTGTCACCACTGACCATCGCTGTCTGGCGTAACCTTGTCCATCCCGAGGATTTGGCGGCCGCTGAACACTTGCTGGAAGGCATTCTGTCGGGTACGGGGGGACAGTTCGAATATGAACTCCGGATGCGCCACAAGGAAGGTCATTGG
>SKWJ01000506.1 GCA_007128995.1 Paracoccaceae bacterium | reverse complement strand
TCGGCAAAGATCTGGAATTCCAGCGCGTCGATGGCGATATTGTCGGCGTGGAAATGGTCACGATTGGTGGTCAGCGACATGAACTCGCCACGGTCATAGCGATCAAATGCAAAGGGTCCGGACCCGACAGTCGGGATCTGATCTGGCGTCAGATCCTGCGGGTTGTCGATTTCCGACCAGATATGCTGAGGCAGGATCGGGATCTGGCTGAGCGTGATCGTTGCGAAAGGTGCGGACGGTTCGGACAGATTGAACCGCACGGTCAAATCCCCCGTAATCTCGACCGAGTCGATCGGGGCGAGGTAGGAGTTAAAATAGCTGTACTCGCTGTCCATGTAATAGTTGAAGGTGAAAGCCACGTCTTCGGCGGTGAGGGGTTCGCCATCATGGAAGGTCATGCCTTCGCGCAGGGTGACCTCGATGGTGACATCATCCACCGGATCGACGCTGGCCGCCGCCCATGGCACGGGCTCGACATCTGGCGACAGGCGCACGAGACGATCATAATACATGCGCATCCATTTCCAGCCCCAGACGCTGGTTGAAGCGAGTGGGTTCACATTGTCCGGTTCCTGCGGGCCACCGATGCGCAGGGTTGTGCGATCGGCCACGGGTTGGGCTTCCATGGGCACCCATTCCGAATACAGACCCTCGCCCGCCATGGCGTTCATGTTTGTGAACTGGGTGTTGTTATAGGCCACCACCTCGTCGCGGTGAAACAGCACCACAACCGGCACATCGCCCATATACAGGTCCTGCATTTCATGAACGATATCGCGCCGCGCCTCGATATTGAATTCGGCGCCCTGCGCATCGTACAAGGCATCGTAATCGGGGTTGTTGTATCCGCCGGGATTATTCGCGCCGAGGGCTGCCTGCCGACTGTCCAGCGTGCCAAGGAAGAATTGTGGGTCCAGCCTGTCCACCCGGCCCGACCAGCCAAGGATCGTCGCGTCAAAATCCTGTTCGGAATAGAAGCGGTCCAGCAGCGTACTGAATTCCATCGGGCGCACTGACACATCCAGGCCAAGCTCGCGCCAGGCTTCGGCAATGATGAACGCGCCCTCATACCGGATCGGATCGTAGGATTCTGTCGTGGTAAAAATCTCCACTGGTGCAACACGCTCTTGCGCTGTCACCGGCGTAATCCCTGCCGATAGAACCAGAATCGACGTCCCGGCCAATAGGAATTGCCGTTTCATATTTCGCTCCCTGTGGTTGTTTTTTGTGCGAGTTCGCACATCGCTTCCCAAGGGCTAGCGTGAATGCTTCGCATAGGTCAACCTTTTAGACTTGCGCGTTTTGCCCAAAAAACTCTGGTCTTGGCCAAAAACAGCCTGTTTGCATCAGTATCAAGTCAGGCTTCAAGGCGTCTGGAAAAGGTCTTCGGAGAGGGCTCTGTTGATGACATGGATGCCCCCTCCCGATGAGGGCCGCTGTGTTGCAAGATGATCGTGCAAGTTGCAAAACGTGCATATTTTCGGGTCTGCGCCGCGAAATTTTCTTTCCCGGACTGGCAAGATATCGTATTCTCAGGGCAACACAGGGTATTTCCGAATCCGGGGTTTTTGCAATGAGTATTTGGAATTTATCGCGCAATGCGAGCGTCGTCGTGGCGCTGGGGGCAATGGCATCTGCGGTGGACGCATCGACGGTTTCGGTCAATGCCAATCTTGCCTATTTTGCGAATGGGAATCTGTTTGGTCCGGCACAAGGCGCGGCCCTGGCGGGGCGCTCGGTTGAGTTTGGCCCGTCTGCGGTCAAGTTTCAGGTCGGTGCGCGCGCGACCGAGGCGCAGTTCGTCTCGTTCGTGATTGCGGGTGTGACTGTCGAATTCTCGACCACGCTGGACACACTGGAAGCGCGCGGTACGACTGTGCGGCTGTCCAGCCCCGGTGTGCGGGGCGGGGTTGATACTGCGCTGGATGCACGCGCGAATGGTGCCTATACATTCGTTCCGATCACAACCGGGATACCAGGTGTACCGACGCTGAATATTCCGGCAGTTCCTGCGTTTGAACAAACCTTCCGTCTGGAAGCCTCGCCGCGGACGGCAGGCGAGACGGCGGCCTATGGCGACACTTTGCGGGCGTCATCTGGCGTGCGGTTCACCGGGGTCGGCGTTCCGCTCTTGCCGCCTGCATTCCCGCTTTCGCTGGCCTTCGGCGGACGAGTCGGCGGAAATTTCGATCTCGACACAGCCTACCGCGCCGATGGTCTGACCGGGTTTGTGTTGGCAACGCATGAAAGCGGCGCCACAGCATCCACGCCTTTCACCTTGGACGGGGCTGATCTGCTGACGCAGCTTGACCTGTCGCTTGAGGGGCGCTGGACGCTTGGCCTTGCCGATGTCGCGCTGATGAACACTTTTGAGTCCGGACTGACAATCCGCCCCTTCGGCGAGGCATCTTGGCGGGTCGGTGATTGCCGTGGCAATGTGGGCAGCGTGTGCGTGACGCGGGGTTCGACAAGTCTGGATGGCCCGACGTCTGGCCTGGGGTTGAGTTCTTTCTCAATCGCCTATCCCACAGCGTCGGTCATTCTGGGCGAAATCAATGTGCTTGGCCTGAGCGCACCGCCCCCATCCAATGGCCCGGGCCTTCCCGGTGGGCTGCCGGGCACGGGCCCCGGATCTGACCCAAATGCAGGCGGCACCACACCTCCTGGCGGCCTGCAGCCCGTGACTCCGGTTCCGCTTCCTCCGGCGTTGGCGCTGTTGACGGCCTCGCTTGGTATGCTTGCCTTTGGGACCCGCCGCCGCCGGGCTGCCTGAGCGGCACGCGTTCCGGGGGTGCACAGGTCTGATTGCCGGATGTCCTTGCCTGCCCAAGGTTTGGAAAGACGTTGCTGAACTACAATCGTGCGGCCTGCAATGTCGGTTTGTATGTGCCGCCGGGTGCGCTGCACGCCCGTCTGAAGGAACGGCCTGAAGAAAGTTAAGGCTTGCCACTCAGCGTTGATTGTTGCGATAGGTGCGGGGAAACATGTCAACGGGGACCCGCACATGCTGTCTTCCTTCGTCCGTCAGGCTGGCCTGGTTCTGCTGCCTGTGATGGCTGTGACGGTCGTCCCCAACCGGGCGGCCTCGGAGGATGTGCTTGTCTTTGCTGCGGCCAGTCTTGCAACGGCGCTGGATCAGGTTGCTGCGGCCTGGAGTGCCGAAACAGGTCACAGAGCGGTCATGTCCTATGCCGGATCTTCGGCGCTCGCGCGGCAGATCCAGGAAGGTGCGCCAGCCGATATCTTCATCTCGGCAAGTACTGACTGGATGGACGCCATCGAAACCTCGGGCGACCTGCGGAGCGGAACGCGCCGCGACATTCTTGGCAACCGGCTTGTGCTGATCGGCCATGGTAGGGATGCGGGATCCCTAACCCTTGACGAGAACCTTGATCTGGTGGGACTGCTGAACGGTGGTCGGCTGTCGATGGCGCTGTTCGAGGCTGTGCCAGCGGGTATCTATGGCCGTGAGGCATTGACCACACTGGGGTTGTGGGAGGACGTAGCGCCGCTGGTTGCGCAATCGGACAATGTGCGTATGGCACTCGGGTTTGTGGCACAGGGCGAAGCACCACTGGGCATTGTCTATGCCACCGATGCGGCGGCAGAAGACAATGTAACCATCATCGGGACTTTTCCTGAAGGAAGCCACGCGCCAATCACCTATCCCGCCGCGATCACGGCGCAGAGCGAAAGCGCAGTTGCAGGCGCGTTCCTTGAGTTCCTGAGTTCTGAACCCGCCCGCGCCATCTGGCAGGAGTTCGGCTTTAGCGTGATCGACTGATGCGGAGGGCGCATGTGGAGTGACTGGGCAAACTGGCTCGGCCCGGCTGAGTGGCAGGCTGTTCGGCTGTCGCTGCGCGTCTCTCTCTGGGCGACGCTGGCCAGTCTGCCACTGGGGATCTTCACGGCCTATGCGCTGGCACGGTGGGAGTTTCCGGGCAAGCAGCTGTTGAACGGGCTGGTGCATCTGCCGCTGATCCTGCCGCCAGTGGTGACCGGGTATCTGCTGCTGATCGTTTTCGGACGGCGTGGCACAGTCGGGCAGTTCCTTGACCAGTGGTTCGGGATCGTGCTGTCCTTTCGCTGGACGGGCGCAGCCGTGGCGGCCGCTGTCATGGCCTTCCCGCTGATGGTGCGCGCGATCCGGCTGGCGATCGAGGCGGTTGATCCGAAGCTGGAAGCCGCCGCCGCGACGCTTGGCGCTTCGCGCGCTTGGGTGTTTGTCACGGTCACGCTGCCGCTCATTCTGCCCGGCATCATTGCAGGGGCGATTCTGGCCTTTGCCAAGGCGATGGGCGAATTTGGTGCGACCATCACCTTCGTGTCCAACATTCCCGGCCAGACCCAGACCATTCCGTCTGCGATCTATGCGTTCCTGCAAGTGCCCGGCGGGCAAGAGGCGGCCAGCCGTCTGGTTGTGATTGCGGTTGTTATCGCCATGGCAGCGTTGCTCTTGTCTGAATTTGTCGCCCGCCGCGTGGCAAGACGGGTGGCAGGCGCATGACATTGCAGATTGCAGTGCGTCACAGCTTTCCCGGTTTTGAGCTGGATGTCGATCTGAGCGCGCCGCCGGGGGTGACGGTGCTGTTCGGCCCATCTGGATCTGGCAAAACCTCGTTGATCAATGCGGTCGCCGGTCTGTTCCGTCCGGATGCAGGCCGGATCGTGGCGGGGGATTGGGTGCTACTGGACACATCGGCGCGGCGCTTTCTGCCGCCCCACCGCCGCCGGATCGGCTATGTCTTTCAGGAAGGCCGGTTGTTCCCGCATCTGACAGTCCGGCAGAACCTGCTCTATGGCCGCTGGTTTGCGCCGCGCAACGCTCAACCTGAAAGTCTGGAGCGCGTGGTCGAGATGCTGGGCATTGGCCATCTGCTGGCCCGCCGTCCCGGTGCGTTGTCGGGTGGCGAGAAAAGCCGCGTTGCCATTGGACGGGCGCTTCTTGCAGCGCCGAAGCTTATCCTTGCCGATGAGCCGCTGGCGGCGCTGCTCCTGTCGGAGTTTGTCGCCCGCCGTGTG
>SKWJ01000463.1 GCA_007128995.1 Paracoccaceae bacterium | reverse complement strand
TACGTCTCTGTGCTTTGCAGGCAGGGTACTCCACGCAGCCGAGGAAGCGGCCAAACCGTCCCTTGCGTTCAACAAGCCAGCCATGTTCGCACTCGGGACAGGTTGGCTGCCGGCTACCGCAGCTGCAGACGACGACGTCCGGTTCGGCTGGCCGGCGCACCGGCAGATCGCTGTGGCAGGTGGGGCATGCAGGAAGCGACGTGCCACAGTGAAACCTGTGTTCACAGACAAAGCAGACCCTGCCCTTTGCTGATTTCTGAAGGCTGAGACGGCCACCGCAGCTGGGGCAACGATGAGCGACCGTCGCATCCGATTTGCCGAGTTCGATGGCGCCATACTCTGCCTCCTCGACCAACTCCCGCGCAAAAGGCGATGGCTTCTCGCGGGATGCCAGGACAGTGACCGTCTTGCGCGCTCTGGTCAGCGCAACATAGAACACCCGGCGTTCCTCAGCGTGGTGGTACTTCTCCGGCTCTGGCAGCACGAGGTCCAGGATGGGATCATCCACGATCTCCGCGGGAAACCCGAACCGCCCGGTTTCCGCGCCGAGGATGACGACATGATCAGCCTGGAGCCCTTTGGAGGCATGGATGGTCTTGAAGCTGATCGTGAGACCGGGATGCTCTCTTGTCAGCGTCGGCAGGTTCTGTGGCCGCAGATGCCGGTAACGGCCGACGAGGAGGACCGATGCGGTCTTCGCCCCATCCGCGATCATGATCGCGCGAATGCCGGCCAAAATTTCCCCGAGGGCTCCCGCAGTCTGCTTTCGGTCCGCATAGGCAATCCGGATGGCAGGCGCCGTCGCGGTTCCCGCGGGGATGACCTCCTTGGTGATCTGAGATTGGTTCTTCAGCACGAACCGGCGCGCGGGCAGAGCGATCCGGTCGACGCTGCGAAAGGTCCGCCCGAGATCGACGGTCCGATGGATCCCGGAGGCGCCGTCGAAGCGGCCTCCAAACTCAGCCCCGAAATCCCTCATGAGCCGGATGTCGGATCCCGTGAACCGGTAGATCGATTGCCAATCGTCCCCGACCGCGAAGATGCGGGCGTCCTGATGCTGCGCCTTGAGCGCTTGGAGCAAGTCGGCACGGCCCTGAGAGATGTCCTGGAACTCGTCGACAAGGAGATGGCGGTAGGGGCTCTCATAGCGCCCCGATCGCACATGGTCCGTCGCCCGGCTGATCATGTCCTCGAAATCGATCCGCGTCCCGAGGCGCCGCTCGTACTCGGCGAAGACCGGCTCGAATATCGCGAGGAATGCAACACCGCGTGTTGATTGACTATGCACTCCAGCCCGCTTGCGGCAGTCCTCGATCGAGCGGCCCGACCCCTTGTAATGCCGCAGGAAGGTCCCGAGGGTCTGGGTGAAGACGTCGATCTGACCCAGCTCGTTCAGCCTCTCGAAGACCTGCTCCGGCGGTAGCGGCCGCGAGGTCACAAAGTGCTCAAGTTTCCGGGCCAGCGCGCTGGTCAGACACCCTTCGACACGTTCATAGCTGAAGGTCTCGATCAACGTCGTTCCATGCTCTGCGTGGACCTTCCGCTTCCACGCCATACCTTCGAGATAGCTATCCCGATCGATGTGGGGTGCGGTCGTCAGGCGCGTGGTGCCGCCTCGTCCCTGCACCCTGCGGACGCCGAAATGCTCAATGTAGACGCCACTCCCCGTCAGCCGGAAATCCGGAGTATAGGCCCCGCGGCCGGTCTTCGGCAACGGGTGCTCATAGAGCGGCTCATAGGAATAGGCGATGCCGTTGAGATAGAGCCAGTTGGCGATCTGCAGCTCCTCGAAGCTGCGAACCAACTCGCCTTGGAGTGTTCGAAGCTCCTGTTCCTCGACGTAGCTGAAGTATTCATGCTGGTTGGCGAAATCCCACTCGCTGCGCTCTGGGCGGAAGAACTCGGCAAACCATTGGATCAGCAGGCCGACGACCTCGCCTGGGCGTGACGCAACGTCGAGCAGGATCTCCCGCAACAGGGCAAAGAACTGCGCATCATCTGAGGCGTGCGCAGCAAGAGCCGGTGCTTCACCCTCGACCTCCCCAATGATCCCATACGCGAGCGCATGAAACGTTTTGGCCGCCACTGGCACGCCGCAACGCTGCTCGATGCGTTCGGCCATTTCGGCTGCCGCGTCCTTGCCGAACGCCATCAGGAGGATCTCACCGGGCTGCCGGACACCGCGTTCGATCAGGTAAGCCGCCTTCACTGTGATCACACTGGTCTTGCCCGAGCCCGCCCCCGCCAGCACGAGCGTCGCATCCTCGTCCGTCACGACCGCGCGGCGCTGCTCGGGGGTCAATGGCTGGGATTCGATCTGGTCGAAGAAGGCACACATCTCGCTTAATTCTGCCTCGACGAAGCGGGCAATCGCGCCGTCTCGCACGCGGGCCGGATCACGATGGAACTCGGAGAGCCGCTTGATCGAAAACGCCTGCCCTGCGCTGACCGCATCTTCGGGTGGATCAGCTGGGATGGCGCTGAAGAGGCTCCGGGTACGATCGAGAAACGGTGCCAGCAGGCAAGCGGCCGGGTATCGACGAGGCGTGTCCAGTCTGGACAATACCTGAAGCAGCATGCCGATCTCTGCAGCATGGGCCGCGATCTGCTTGGCGATCACAGCATGCCTTGCGTCATTGATCGCGGACAGGAAGACCTCCGCCTTGGTGGGGTGGACACCGAGGATGCTGACATTCGATCCGTCTGCGAGCGGCAACGCGAGTGCTGAGAAGAGAAAGCCCTTCTCGACATGCGCGCCGTCCGCGATCTCATGGAAACCGAGACGGCGGTCCTGCCGGCCAAGGATCGAAATGCCGTCGTCGTCCATGCTCAGACCGCGCGACCCCTTGCCAAGAAGGGGCAGAACGACACTGGCGAACTTGGTCCGCTCAAGCTTCATGATTGCGCAATTTTCTCTCCCGTGGACCAAGGTGCAACTTTGTTGAAACGCTATGAGTGAGGCGATGCCGCCACGTCGTCGAACTCCAGCCGTGCGCGCACATCCTCAAAGGCGGGATCCTCCGCATAGACCCGCTCCAGTTCCCTCCTCCCCTGCGCCTTGCGGCCGACCTGGGCGTAGAGCAGCGCCCGCGCGTATCGAATCTGCAGCATCAACCCCTTGGGCCTGTCCTTGCGGCGGCGGTTCGCCAGGGTCAGTACCGTGATCGCAGCATCTGGCAAGCCCAGCGCCGCCAGCGCCTCTGCGCGGCAGTAGAGGATGGCGGTGTCGACCGGCGTTTCGTTGGCGTCGCCCGCAGTCAGAGTTACGACCCGCTCCAGCAGCTTCCGGTCATCCGGCATGACCAGCGCGAGTTCGGCAAAGGACAGACGCACCACCGGATCGGTCGCATCCAGCTCGAGAAGCCGTTCCAGATGAGCCATGGCGTCCAAGTGGCGGCCCTCGATTTGCGCGATCTCAACAAGCGCTAGCAGCGTGCCGCGTTCGCGCGGAAGGACATGCGCGAAGATGTCCTTCGTGATGGGCAAGCTGGCCTGGGCCACGATCTCGTACTTCGCAAACAGCGCCCCCAGGTTCTCCAGCCCTCCCAGCGCCGTCTGAAAATGCACCGTTACGCGATCAAACACCTCGCGGCGCAACCGGATCATGCCGGCCATCCAGGAAGCATCCGGCAAGCTGCCGGCATGCTCCAGGGCCGCCAGCGCGGCATCCTGATCGCCCCCGTTCAGTGCACGCAGGCCGTCGATGAAGTTCCTCTCTGCCCCTGGCGTAAACAGCCGCTGGAAGAAGCCAAGCGTCAGCCGGTCACGCCGCTGCACCGCCCGTGCAGGTGCAGGTCCGCCGCGCCGGGCACGCTTACGATCATGGACAGTGTAGAAAAGCCCCGTTCCCGGCAGCCCAGCCGTTATCCGGTTGCCACGCGGGCTGATGGTGTACTTCGCGCCTCGGGGGCCGAAGGAGAGCGACGCGGTCGACTTCGACAGGTTCAGTGTGACCCCAGGGGCGAGGCTGACGCGGCGCCAAAAGCGGAATGCCAACTCTCAGGCCCCGCGCACGCCGGCCGCAATCCGGTCCAGAGTGTCAAGAGCATCATCCAGGGTTTTCACTGCGCCGAACTTCTCGGTCTCCGTCATGTTCGGGTTCGACCGGATCGCTTGCGTGCCTTGGACCAGTGCGTCGCGCACCGCCATGCCCCGATCCGGCGCGCTCAGCACGAGCTGACCCATCAGAACCTGGATAAGCATGTTCTGCGCCACGAGCTGGCCTGCGAAGACCTGCGTGTCGATGTCCTTCTTCGCCATCGTTCAGTTCCCAACGAAATCCCACGAGCCAGGCCGCACGCCCAGCATTGCCAGCGCCTTGTAGGCCGGAAGATACGCCTTGCGAACCCGGCATCTGCAGTGGCGATCGCGGCGATCGCCAAGCCAGCTCAGGGTATTCACGATGTCAAACAGGCGAGGGCGTCCCTGCTCTCCGCCGCTCATCTTCACACAAGCCTCCGCCGCTCGTCATGCATGAAGATGGGCACAATTGTGCACATCGAAAATTGCGGTGCCGGGGTCCCAATGCGGCTCACAAGGGCGGGGGGACTAAGCCGCTCCGCGGCACTGGCGCCTGTGGCTGGCGTTTCGCGTCCGTTCGATCGTTCTTCTATGTGTGAGGCCTGTCTGGGCTGACGATTGGGGCCCTTCCAATCGTCAGACAGGAGGTTCCGATGAAGGACGAAAGGACCACCCCGCTGCGCCAGCGGATGATCGAGGATATGGATATCCGGGGCCTGGGCGAGAAGACCCAGAAGGCGCACATCCGCAATGTGAAGATGTTTGCCGCCTTCCTCGGGCGGTCTCCGGATACCGCCACGCCCGACGACCTGCGCGCCTGGCAGCTGCACATGGTCAAGGTCGGGACCTCGGCCAGCACGTTCAACGTGCGCATCATCTCGCTGCGTTTCTTCTTCGGCGTCACCTGCGGACGCGAGGAGATGAAACGCTACATGCAGTTCCACCGCCAGCCGCGGAAGCTGCCGGTGGTCCTCAGCGTGGAGGAGGTCGCAAAGCTGCTGGCCTCGG
>SKWJ01000040.1 GCA_007128995.1 Paracoccaceae bacterium | reverse complement strand
TGTATCTGCCCGGGGCGCGCTGGTCAGAGGACGCGCCGCAAATGTTCCAGACCGTGATGCTGCGCGCATTCGAGGACACCGGCGCTCTGTCCTATGTAGGGCGCAGGCCCTTGGGAGGCACAGGTGATTTTGCCCTGATTTCTGACATTACCGATTTCCAGGCCGAGTTGTCGGAGGCAGGAAACAGCGCGGTAACCCGAATCCGCCTGACCGCGCGGGTGGTGCGCGAAAGCGATGCGCGCGTCATGGCGCGGCGCAGTTTTCAATCCGTTTCGCCTGCGAACAGTACCGACACCCTCGATATTGTCGAAGCCTTCAATCGGACATCTGATGGTGTGGTAGAAGACCTGGTCCGGTGGGGCCTTGGTGTAATGGGAGTGACCTTGCCAGTGGCGTGATGCCCATGATTTGAAGGTAGGATATACCGGGCGATGACGATATTGAAGATTAACGCCTGTAACATAGTGTGCCTGTTACTTGTTCCGCGTCACATATTTGCAATCATTTGAAAATTGAAGGTGCTGGCATGATCCGAGGGCTCTATGACTGGACATTGTCACTTGCCAGACACCCCAAGGCGCTTTGGGCCTTGGCATTCGTCGCCTTTATTGAAAGCTCGGTTTTTCCAATTCCGCCAGATGTGTTGATGATTGCGATGATTGTCGCGCGTCCTTCACGGGCCTTTGTGATTGCGGGCGTCGCAACAGTCGCGTCGGTGGCGGGCGGGCTTGCTGGGTATGCGATCGGCTATGGTGCCTTTGAAACACTGGGGCGCCCGGTTCTGGAATTTTATGGCAAGGATGCCTATTTCGCCGAGTTTCAGGCGCGATATAACGAATGGGGGGCGTGGGCAGTCTTGATTGCCGGGGTGACACCCTTTCCCTACAAGGTCATCACGATCCTGTCGGGCGCGACCGGATTGTCGCTTCCGGTCTTCATGGTTGCTTCTCTGGTCGCGCGGGCACTCAGGTTCTTCCTTGTCGCGGCCTTACTCTGGAAATTCGGAGCACCAATTCGTGATTTTATCGAACGCCGATTGGGACTTGTTTTCACGATCTTCATGGCGTTGCTATTGGGCGGATTTCTGGTCGTGAGGTATCTGTGACTCGCAAACAACTTCAACTGATCGCACTGACGGGGTCTGTCGGGTTGCTGTTGGGTGCACTTGCCTTCGAATATATCGGCGGTCTGGCGCCCTGTGCCTTATGCATCTGGCAGCGTTGGCCGCATGTGATGGCGCTGCTGGGCGCAGGGGGGCTGGCGCTGTCAAATCCGGTCTTTCCGATCATCGGGGCTTTGGGGACTGCCGGGTCAGGGGGGATAGGTGTCTATCACACAGGGGTAGAGCGCGGATGGTGGCCGGGCCCGAGCAGTTGTAGCGCCGGCGGAAACCTGACCGGGCTGACCCCAGAGGAGCTGCTGGCGCAAATCATGGCAGCGCCTGTGGTGCGGTGCGACGAGGTTCCTTGGGAGATGCTGGGCCTGTCCATGGCAAGCTGGAACGCGCTCGCATCCTTCAGCCTCGCCGCGCTATGGTTGCTCAGCCTGCGCTTGCGCGCTCAGTGAAGGCGTAAATCCCGTCTGCCGAACTTACCGGTCTCAAATTCTCCGACAACATGGCGCCACTCTCCGGCGGCCAGTTGCTTGCGATGCGTGAACCGCACAGAATGCAACGGCCCTTCAATCGTGTCATTCCAGAATTCAATAAACTCGAACAGGCGGGGATAATCCGGTGCAAGATCGTAGTCCTGCCAGACAAAGCTGTTCAGGACATGCATGTGATCGGGCATGCGATAGATCATTTCCGCTGTGGTCAGTCCATACCCTTTCAGCATGAGCTCTACCGGGTGTGCATCCATCTGAGTCCTCCAAGTTTGAGCAGAGACTCAAATCTTGCCAGAGCAAAGATAATTTTCAATAAAAACATGTTGTTGGCACACACAGCCGATGGCTGCCAAAGGAAAGGCCGGGGGGGCATTGCACCCCATATCCGGGTTCTGGTAAGGTAGGGGTTACCACATCTTGAGTGGAAGAAAACGCGTGAGGATCAGGTGAGCGACACTCCCGAAACCCCTGAAAACATGGATGAAATGCCGCCTTCCGCACCAAGCGGGCCCAATATCTCTATCACGCAGGAAATGCGCAGTTCCTACCTTGATTACGCCATGAGTGTGATCGTCAGCCGCGCGATACCGGATCTGCGCGATGGCTTAAAACCTGTGCATCGGCGGATTCTCTATGCCATGTTCGAGGCTGGGAACACGCATGACAAACCATATCGCAAGTCAGCGCGTGCGGTCGGGGATGTGATGGGTAAATACCATCCGCACGGCGACAGCGCGATTTATGACGCGCTGGTGCGCATGGCGCAGCCCTTCTCGATGTCACTGAAACTGCTGGATGGACAAGGTAATTTCGGGTCCATGGATGGCGACAATGCGGCGGCCATGCGCTACACGGAAGTGCGCATGGACAAGGCGGCCAGTGCGCTACTGGCCGATATCGACAAGAATACAGTCAATTTTCAAGACAATTATGACGGGCGTGATCGGGAACCGACTGTGCTTCCGGCGCGCTTTCCCAACATGCTTGTCAATGGGGCAGGTGGGATTGCAGTTGGCATGGCGACCAACATCCCCCCCCATAATCTGGGTGAAGTGATCGATGCGACACTGGCTCTGATAGAAGACCCGGATCTGACAAGCTCTGATCTGATGAGCTATGTCCCTGCCCCTGACTTTCCGACAGGCGCGTTGATCTTAGGACGTTCTGGTGCACGCAAGGCCTATCTCGAAGGGCGGGGATCTGTTTTGATCCGGGCAAAAACCCATATCGAGGAAGTGCGCAAGGACCGGTATGCGATCATCGTCGACGAAATTCCTTATCAGGTCAACAAATCGACGATGGTCGAGAAGATTGCCGATGCCGTACGCGAGAAGCGGATTGAAGGGATTTCGTCCGTCGCCGACGAATCTGATCGTGTTGGCGTGCGTGTGGTGGTCGAACTCAAGCGTGATGCCACGCCAGATGTGGTGCTGAACCAGCTCTTCCGGTTCACGCCTATGCAGACCTCATTTGGCTGCAACATGCTGGCGCTCAATGGCGGGCGTCCCGAACAATTGCCACTGCGCGATTTCCTGACCGCCTTTGTTGCTTTCCGGGAAGAGGTTGTCACCCGCAGAACCGCCTATGAACTGAACAAGGCGCGCGAGCGCAGCCATGTTCTCTGTGGTCTGGCCGTCGCAGTTTCAAACGTGGATGAGATCGTCGCCACGATCCGCGCATCAGCAGATCCGGCCGAGGCGCGCGAGAAGCTTATGACGCGGCGCTGGCCGGCTGCAGACATCGCGCCTTATATCCGACTTATTGACGATCCCAGTCATACGATGAACGAGGATGGAACCTATAACCTGTCGGAAGTACAGGCGCGCGCGATCCTTGAACTGCGGCTGCAGCGCCTGACAGCGATGGGGGTCAAGGAAGTCACGGATGAACTTGAAAGCCTTGCTGCGAAGATAAAGGATTATCTGGACATCTTGCGGTCGCGCACGCGCGTGATGGCGATCATCAGCGCAGAGCTGCAAGAGGTGCGCGAGCAATTCGCTGTTCCGCGGCGTACCGAGATCGTTGACTGGGCTGGCGATCTTGATGATGAGGACCTTATCGAACGTGAGGATATGGTCGTCACGATCACAAGTGGCGGCTATATCAAGCGCACGCCGCTGGCTGATTTCAGGGCGCAGCGCCGTGGTGGCAAAGGCCTGTCAGGAATGAGCACCAAGGACGACGATGTGGTCACCCGCCTGTTCGTCGCCAATACGCATACGCAACTGTTGTTTTTCACGACAGATGGGATGGTCTACAAGCTCAAGACATGGCGCTTGCCTTTGGCCGGTCGGAATGCCCGCGGCAAGGCCATGGTGAACATCCTGCCAATCTCCAGCGGTGTCAGCATCGCGGCAATTATGCCCGTGGAGCGACCAGAAGAAGAATGGGAAAACCTGCAGATTGTCTTTGCAACATCTGCGGGCGACGTGCGGCGCAACGCATTGTCGGATTTCGTGAATGTGATGCGCAACGGCAAGATCGCGATGAAGCTACCGGACGGCGTCAGTTTGGTGAATGCGCGCATCTGCGATGAAGATGATGATGTGATGCTGGTCACGGCATCGGGCCGGGCGATCAGGTTCCGTACGACTGACGTCCGAATTTTCAAAGGCCGCGATTCAACAGGCGTGCGTGGAGTGCGACTGGGAGAAGGGGATTGCGTTGTGTCGATGGCGGTGATCCGACATTTCGAGGCCACTCCCGAAGAACGCGCGACATATCTCAAGATGCGTCGGGCCATGGCGGGCGTTGCAGAGGACGAGGGCGATGATGAAGAGGATGCCGCCGAGGGCGCGCTGTCACCTGAGCGCTATGCCGAGATGTCGGCTGCGGAAGACCTGATCCTGACAGTCACAGAAGGCGGGACCGGCAAATTGTCTTCAAGCCACAATTATCCGGTGCGAGGCCGGGGTGGAATGGGCGTTGCCGCGATGGATCGTGCAATGCGTGGCGGTTCTCTGGTTGCCTGTTTTCCAGTCGAAATGTCAGATCAGGTCATGCTGGCAACATCAAAAGGCCAGTCGATCCGTGTACCTGTCGAGGGAATTTCATTCCGCTCGCGCTCTGCCGGTGGCGTAAAGGTATTCAACACCACGAACGGTGAACATGTTGTGTCTGTGGCACGCATCGCCGAAACTGGTGACGACGATCAGGGCCCTGAGGGTGATGAATGAGCAAGACCAGCTTGACGTCTTCCTTGCCAGACTTGGCGCTGAGGCGCGCATAATAACTTATGCAAACCTGTCTGCTGAACTTGGGCTTGCAGGGGCAGGGCAAATTGCACGCCTTGCCTGCACGCCCAGGGCGGTGTTCTCTCTGTCAGCAAGATGACTTGTGTCCTGCTCTGCCAAACTGCAACGGCCCTATATGTGGCCGTTGCAGCTCAAAGCTGGTCCTGAGAGAGCGCTTCGCGCAGCACAAAAAC
>SKWJ01000271.1 GCA_007128995.1 Paracoccaceae bacterium | reverse complement strand
CGACCCGCTTTACCCCGAAGGCATGCAATGCCGCGATAACGGCACCTGCGGCAGCGCTTGCAGGCGTGTTGGTACGACTTCCCATCTGATCAAGCATCTGTGGCAATGGACAGATGATAGACCCGGACGTGCAGCCATAAGCCACGACATCAACCTCGGCCGTTGCCAGCGCTTCGGCGGCATCCGACAGGGCATCTGCCATCTGGAAATAGCTTTCTTCGCTTGCCTTTCCCTTCAGCAGCACGCGTGCCGTATGGATCGTGACGCCCTTTGGCGCCATGCGCCAGAATTCGGGTTCATTTATAGTATTCGTCGAAGGTACAATCAGGCCGATCTTGCCGCGCCAGCCATATGGGCTGTACATTGAAACTGCTTTCATGGTCGTTCTCCCGTCATTTGGTCGTTCAGTTTCGGCCCGCATGGGCCTTCAGTGCGGCCGAGGTGCCAGAAAAGGTGTTGAAAAGAACCGCCGCGTCATTGGCGAAAGGCATCCAGCGAAGGCCACGATCCAGCCATTTTCGTGCGTCCTCTAGGTTCTGGCAGGAAAAGCCCCATGGCACGCCGGCCTTGTCGCAAACCGAGATCACATGCTCTGTCGCGGCGATCATCTTCGGATCCCCTAGGCGGCCGGGAACCCCAAGATTTTGTGACAGGTCATCGGGGCCGATCATCACTGCATCAAGCCCGTCCACCGCACAGATCTCGGCCAACGACTCAAGGCTGCGCTTGCTTTCGACCATCGCTATGGTCAGGGTTTCGTCGTTCAGGCGCGCTATCTGTTCGACCGGATCGTCGAGCCGCAAAAAATCGGTATGCGCACCGCGCAAGTTCAAGATTCGTTCGCCGCGTGGGTGATACTTCGTCACATGCAGGATGCGTTCAAGTTGATCCGGTGTGTCAATCGACGGCAGCAGCAAGCCCTGCGCCCCGGCATCCAGCGCACGGGTCAGATCATGCGGTGCATGACCTGGTGGCCGGACGATGGGCGTCAACCCGCTTGCCCGCGCCACCAGAACCTGCGTTGAAACTTGCGAAATCGTGAAATCGCTATGTTCCATCTCCAGTACGACAAAGTCCATCCCCGCAGCTGCAAGGAGCCGCATGAATTTTGGGTGATCTACCAGCGTGGCCCATGTCCCGAAGGCAGCTTTACCTTCACGCCACAGTTTCAGAACAGCGTTCTCTTTCATTTTAATCCTTAATCTTCTACGGTCATGCGGCTGAACTTGGCTGCTGCATCCGCGATGTAGCTGCACGCAGCCTCCCACACGACCCTCCCCTGTTCTGCATTGGCGGCAGATGCATCGCCCTGCATGCCCAGCGGCGTGTAGTCGCGGATGTTGGAAAAGACTGCAAAGCTGGATGCGCCCATCGCCACTTTGCCGCTTGATACAGTGCGAACGCCATCCACAAAGGGCCGGAGCGGCGTGGGCGGGGGCTGGACGCGATCCATGAAAACAAGTTCCGGGCAGACATGCAGCGCAACCGATGTAACCATTTCCGAGGCATGGCCTGTGGGGGCCTGCTTGGTGGTGTATTCAACGCCGCCAACGTCCCGCATGATCGAAAAGACATCGATCAGCCCCCCGAACGCGCCCCAGCGCGCGCGCAGAGAGCGGGAAACGCTTTCAAGCGGGCCTAGAGATCCAGCATGGATATTGATGAAAAAGAAGCGCCGGAAGCCTTGTTCCGCTAGGCCGTGACAGACTTCACCGATATAAGCGTTGATCGTGGCCATCTCACAGGTCATCGTTCCGGGGTAATCCACAAACATCACCGAGTAATTGAATGGCACGATCGGAGCTACCGCCAGCCCGGTGATATCACCAACCTCGGTTGCAATCTTTTCGCACAGACGTAATTCTGTTCCGGTCGCAAGATGGGGGCCGTATTGCTCTACCGCGCCAACTGGAACAAGGATTGTGTCTTCGGTTTCAAGATATTTGGCAATGTCGGCATAAGTGACGGTATCTGTGCGCATGGAGCGTTTCCTTCGGCTTCTTGGTATGGTGTAAGCCCTGCACAAAAAAATGGCCCAACAATGGCCGACGCTGATACGAAGTGCCTCAGTGCTTTTCCAAGTGCAGGGTTTGGCCGAGCCCGCCGCGGAACAGCGTAGTTCGGCCTGATGGCTATAAACTTTTATTCTGTCCAGGGGCGCGCGTCCCACAGTTCACGATGAATCCTTTCGGATGTAGCCAGAAAGTCAAGGTATTCGTCACGCGGCACAAAGCGCAGGGGTTGGTTCGTCTCTTCCGCAACCTGCTGAAACTCGGGGTTTTCGGCGATTCTGCCCAGTGCCTCGACCAGCATGGTCACAACATCTTCTGGCATGCCAGCGGGACCACCAAAGCCGCGCAGTGACCCACCAATGATGTCATACCCCGCCTCGGCAAAAGTTGGCAGCGTGTCGTCCATCGGGGAGCGCGCGGGCGACATGACACCTAAAATCCGCCACGGGTTGCCTTCCGCGAATGTCAGCGCCTCGCCCAGATTGGCCGTAGTGACCTCGATATCGCCCGAAAGCAAGGCGGTTCTGGCATCAGCAGCCCCGGAGTAGGGAACTGGCCGGAACCTGACATCTGCTGCCTGTTCCAGCAGCATCAGGCTGATATGCCCAGCTGATCCAATGCCCTGAGTACCGACAGTGATCTCATCGGGCCGTTCGCGCGCAGCATCCACTAGGTCGGCGATGGTTTCAATTGAACTTGTTGAAAGCACGCTGATCGTAGCCGGATCTTCTACCATGCCGGCAAGGAAATCGAACGCATCAACGCTGAACCGGACGTCACGCTCGATGGGAATCGTGACAATGCCGGGGGTATTGATGATGCCCAGAGTGTAGCCGTCCGCCTCTGCTGCGGCGAGTTCCGAGAGCGCGATCTCGCCACCCGCACCTGGGCGGTTTACCACAGCGACTGTGGTGCCAAATTCCTCTTCAAGGAATCTCGCAACTGTGCGGGCCGTAATGTCGGTGCCTCCGCCCGCCGAGAACGGGACAAGTAGTGTGATCGGTTGTTCAGGATAATCGGCCAATACCGGTGTGGCCAGACTGAAAGCCATGGCGAAACCGATTCCTGCGCGTTTGATTGCTTGCATTGTCTTCCCTCTCTGTTGTGCGGGAGTATGATAGGAATTGCGCGGCGGCCCATTCAGGCCGCTGCACCTTGTTTGCGCGTTCATTCGCTCCATGGTGTGGCAGCCCAGAGAGCGGAGATGCTTTCTGCTACTGAAGCCAGTTCGGACGCATAGGCATCGGCTGTCAGATATCGAAGCGGAACATTCGCAGTTTCCGATGCCGAGATGAATTCAGGATCGGCCATAACGGCCGCCATGGCATCGCGTAGCACGTCCAGTGCCTCTGGTGGTGTGCCTGCTGGGGCGCCGATGCCGCGCAATGATCCGCCGATGACCGGATAACCCGCCTCTGCGAAGGTCGGCAGGTCAGGGGCCGTTCCAACGCGCTCTGTGGTCATGACACCCAAGATGCGCCAGGGGTTTCCGTCAGCGAACGTCAACGCTTCCCCAAGATTCGCAGTTGCGACATCCAGATCACGGTTTAGGAGGCCGGTGCGCACCTCAGAGGCTCCGCTATAGGGAACGTGGCGTAGGTCTATGCCTGCATCCGCCTCGAACAGAAGCCCGGCAATGTGGCCAGCCGACCCGACACCGGCAGTTCCGTAGGTTACGCTGCCCGGCTCTGCCATGGCGGCTTCAACGAGATCCTCGATCGTCTGGATCGAACTGTCAGCATGCACGCTTAGGGTTCCAGGGTCTTCGGCAATCGTTCCGATGAGCTCGAAGCTTTCCCAAGTGAAACGGGCCTGGCGCTCTGTAGGGATCGTCAGCACATTGGGAGTGTTGATCACGATCAACATGTGCCCGTCGGGTTCGGCTTCGGCGACAGCTGCCATACCGACTTCTCCACCCGCGCCTGGACGATTAACTACCACGACTGAGGACCCAAGTTCCTCGCTCATATATTCGGCGAAAATGCGTGCCATGATATCGGTGCCGCCACCCGCATTGAATGGAACAACGATTTCAATCGGTCGGTCTGGAAACGCTGCAACAGGCCCTGCTAGCGTAAGTGTTACCGCCAATGCGGCACTCATCAGTTTTCGTCCCATGGGATACTCCCTGTTGGTCTCAGATTTGGAGGCCGAAATATGTGAAAATCGACCAAATCAGGCTATTTTGGCGATCCTTCATTGCTGATCAGATAGCTCCAGAGTAAATTGTTAGTCCTTGTTGGACAACACTGGTATACCATATGTATTACACTTTACCAACCGGGAGGGGGCATTGAAGTCACATCCAGAAGCTGATCTTGATAAAAACGCCGAAAATTTAGGCAAAACAGACGGAATGCGTGGTCTGGGCGACCAAGTTTATGATGCGGTCCTCGATCTGATCGAGTCGCGTCAGTTATGTGCAGGCGAAATTATCCCCGAACGCAGCCTCGCCACCAAGCTACAGGTCTCACGTACCCCGCTGCGCGAGGCGTTACGGCGACTGGAGGGGGAGCGCGTGCTGGTGCGGCGCGACTCCGGGATGTTGTATGTCCGAGATATTTCGGTCGAGGATTTTATGGAGGTGCTGCAACTGCGCCGCTTGCTCGAAGCCGACGCATCGGCCAAGGCCGCAGGGCGGATTGCGCGCACAGAACTGGAAAATCTGCGTCAACGGCTGAAAAGGCTCTTGCAGGACGGCGACCCTTCGGTGCCGGATCATCTCGGCACTGATGACGATCTGCATCGCTTGGTCGCCGAGGCGGCAGATAACAGACTGGCTGCCGAAATAGTTGCAGACCTGAGGCGACGGACGCGGATGTTCTCGATGAAGCGGATGCCGGAACGTTTCGAGTCGATCTGCAATGAACATCTTCTTATTGTCGAGGCCCTTCTCGCGGGGGATGGCACAGCGGCTGCGCGGGCCGTCACCGACCATATTGATGCTGTTCGTGCCTCAATCATTCAGCGATTGGCTGGATCATGACCGAACTTGCAGATAACATCGCTAGCTCGCCCCCT
>SKWJ01000082.1 GCA_007128995.1 Paracoccaceae bacterium | reverse complement strand
CGCGGGGTCTGCACGCGTCACGGGCAGGTAATCCAACATGTTGCCAGGGCAACATTTAGGCGGCAGATACGGGTTTGGGCGCAGTGCCCCTTATAGCCGCGACAGCGGCGATCGCCCCTACCCTGCGCCCCGAACGGGCCTTGCGCATGGCTGCGGCGCATGCAGTCTTGTCTATTCGAGAATGTTCTGAATTAGTGGCCGCATGCGCGCGCGTTCAGATCAGCATATCGGGTCCCGCTGTCAGGTCTGGCAGTCCATGACGCATAGCCTGATCCGACCGCAGGTCGTGCTGACGTGAAAGAGTCCCTGCCGGATTTCCTGCGCAAGAATGCAGCATGGCTTGCGGCGGGCTTTCTGCTGACTTTCGCGTCCAGCTTCGGGCAGACCTTTTTTATCTCTGTCTTCGCAGGCGAGATCCGGGCCGCATATGCGCTGTCGCATGCGAGCTGGGGGACGATCTATGCGCTGGCGACCACAGCATCAGCCACTGTCATGATCTGGGCGGGCACCCTGACGGACCGTTTTCGCATACGCCATATCGGTGTTGTCATTCTGGCCGGGCTGGCGCTGGCGGCGGCGGCGATGTCATGGATCGGCGGGATCTGGGCGCTGGCTTTCGTGATTTTTCTGCTGCGCCTGTTCGGACAAGGGTTGATGAGCCATTGTGCGATGGTCGCGATGGCGCGCTGGTTTGTTGCCCGGCGCGGGCGGGCCGTCTCGATCGCGGGGCTGGGTGTCGCCCTTGGCGAAGCATTGCTGCCGATCAGCTTCGTTGCGCTGATGGGGGTCATGGATTGGCGACTGTTATGGGTTCTGGCGGCAATGGGCCTAAGCCTGATGATCCCGGCGCTCTGGCTGCTGCTGCGGCGAGAGCGCACCCCGCAGTCGCATGCCGAGGTCAGCGGAGGCGCGGGCATGGCCAGTCGCATGTGGACGCGCAGCGAAACCCTGCGCCATCCGGTTTTCTGGTTGATGATGCCCGCCCTGCTTGGCCCAGCGGCGTGGAATACGGCCTTTTTCTTCCAGCAGGTTCCGCTGGCCGAGGCCAAGGGCTGGGCGCATGTCAGTCTGGTGTCGTTGTTTCCGATCTTCACGGCCACCAGTGTTACGTTCCTGCTGCTGGCGGGCGGTGTTGTTGACCGGATCGGCAGCCGACGGCTGGCGCAGGTCTATCTGCTGCCATTGGTGCTGGGCTATATCCTGTTCGGGCTTGCCCCGACACCGCTCTGGGGGGCTGCCGGAATTGTGCTGCTGGGCATGGGGACAGGGTTGCATGCCATGATGATGGGCACGTTCTGGGCCGAAGCTTTTGGCACGCGTCATCTGGGGGCCATCCGGGCCATGACGGCCGCATTCTCGGTGTTGGGGACAGCCCTTGGGCCAGTGATTACGGGGGCGCTGATCGATCTGGGGGTCGATTTTCCCACCCAGACCTTCGGCATTGCCGCCTATTTTGTGGGCGCATCGGTTCTGGCCGGATTGGCCGGGCGCAAGGTTGGCAGGGCGCTTGCACCCGCTGACACATCGCCCGGCCTTACCTGATCGGGGGCGTGGACTGAACACCTGCGAAGACGAACATGCCAGAGGTTTCAGCCCTTTCTATCCGCCGCTGCCTTGGTGGCAAGTCCGGTTGCCGCATCATGGTCCGCTGGGCGGTAGGGGGACCGGAGCTTCAGCATACCCTGATCATCATTGCGGAAATTGTGATGTGTCCAAGGCGGCACCACCGACAGATCGGCTTCACCCATGGCGCAGCGGGATGGCCGAACTTCGCCTCTGCCGGACTGGCGACGAAATAGAGATGCTGGTCATGACCGCCATGCACCGCGCCCCCGTCTTGGAGCGGCATGCATGCGCGGCCTGTCCTGCCACCTGTCCAGATGACTTTGCGGAAGTTTTCATTCTCGCGCGCAAGGTAACGAATGGGCAGGTTGGCTTTCGCTGTTTGCGACATCAGCACTGCCCGGTGACATGAGGTCGGGAAATCAGCCCGCCGGTCCTTGCAAGGGGTCCGGCTGTCTATTATATTCACATAACAATATACGAGAAGATTTCGTTTACCTGAAACAAGGTTCAGACCGCAACCCAGTGTCATGGCACTGGATGTTCTTGACACCATGGCCCGATATGCCCGCTGCGGCAGAGCGCGCGAACAGGCGTTGTATCTGCTGGACACGGGCGCAGAACAGGAGAGAAGAATGACGCCGATCATCCGTGCCTTTTTCGACCGACCGACAGGCAGCCTGCAATATGTATTCCATTGTGAAAAAACCAGAAAAGCGGCGATCGTCGATCCTGTCTGGAATTTCTTCCCCGAAGCCGGGGCCGTGACGACCCGAAGCGCCGATGAAATACTGGACTATGTCGCGGCTGAAAGGCTGGATGTGATCTGGGTCCTGGACACCCACCCGCATGCGGATCACTTCAGCGCCGCGCCCTATCTGGCAGAAAAACTGGGCGCGCGCACCGCAATCGGACGCAAGGTGACCGATGTCCAGAAACTGTGGACAGCGCTCTATCATCTGAACGGGGTCTTTCCCACCGACGGATCACAATGGGATCATCTCTTTGATGCGGGCGACGAATTCATGGTCGGCGAAATCCCTGTCCGGGTAATGTTTTCGCCCGGTCACACGCTGGCCTCGGTCACCTATGTCGCGGGCGACGCCGCCTTTGTCCATGATACGCTCATGATGCCCGAAAGCGGAACCAGCCGTGCCGATTTTCCCGGCGGCAGCGCAGAGGACCTGTGGAATTCCCTACGCGCAATCCTTGATCTGCCGCCCGAGACACGCCTTTATATTGGCCATGACTACCCGGCCGAAGGCACAGCGCCGGAATACATGGCCACGGTCGCCGAGCACCGCTTGCGCAACCGCCATGTGAAAGACGGGATCGGCAAGGCCGAATTCATTGCGACGCGCAGCGCGCGGGACGCGACGCTGCCCCTTCCGGCACGGATGCTGGCGGCGCTGCAGGTCAATATTCGCGGCGGGCGCCTGCCAACAGCCGAAGCCGATGGGCACAGCTACCTTCGGATCCCGATCGGCAAATTCGAACCGCGATGACAGCCTGTCCCCGGCGGCACGCCTGCCCAAGACGCTGGCGCAGGCAGCCAAGCTCTGACACGCTGGCACAGATTGATCTGCGGGGTCGCGCCGCGCGCGACCCGGACTGTTCGGTTCTGGACAGGATCAGGGGAAAGCGGGTGCGGGTCGCTGAGGACAATGTCACCAGTCGCAAGATCCGCGTGGTGATGCTGCCTCAGCCTTTGGTGGGATTGAACGGCGCGCGCAGGAATGCCAGCGCCAGACCAAGCAGAACTGCGAGAACAAGAGCCGCACCCACTGTCCCGGCAACAGCAAGCGCAACCCCGATCAGCAACGGAACACAGACCCCACCCAGATTTGTGACCAGCATGGTATAGCCCAAAGCGCCACCCAGCAGCGGGGGCGGCGCAAGCCGCGTTGTCAGCGCCACATGCAAACCGACGGCGGCGCAGACAGTAAAGCCCAGCAGGAAGCAGCCAAGAACGGCCAGCGCCGGTTGGGGGAACAGAGTCAGCCCGGCCAATGCGGCCACACCCGGCAACGCAGCCGCGCAGAGCAGGCAAAGGGCGCGGGCCGCATCGCCGCGCAGCACCCTGTCTGTCAGCACCCCCCAGGCCACACGGCCCACGAATGTCCCGGCATGCAGTGCAGCCACGGCCAGCCCCAGAACCGCTGTGCCACTGCTGAAAACGTGATGCAAAAGTGCTGGAACATGCGCCCATAGCGCAAATTGCACGCCATTTGTGACACCCGCAGCCAGATTCGCGCGTCCAAGCTCCGGCAGCAAGAGAATGGCCCGAATACGGTTCTGGTCCCTGTCGCTGCGCAAGTCTTGCGGTTTCTCGGTCGGCAGCAGGACCCCGAAAAGGAAAGCCGCGACCAGTGCGATCACGCTGGCGCAAAGGATCCCCGCCTGCCCCCAGTCTGCTGGCCCGATAAGCGCGCTCATGCTTCCGACCGCGGCCCCCGCGGGCACACCTGCCTGCTTCAGGCTCAGCAATGTCGCGCGCCATTTCGGTGTGAACCAGAGCGTGATCGCGCGCCCGGCAGCGGGGTTGATCAGCCCGTAACCACCGCCACAGACCGCCATGCCAAGCCCGAGCTGCGCATATCCGCGCGCAAAAGCGGCGAGCGCCAGACCCGCTGCAATTGCGAGCGCGGCCAGCGCAAGCGCGCTGCGTGTGCCCAGCCGGTCGACCACCAGTCCCGCCGGAAAGGAGGCCGCAGCCAGAGCCGCCGAATAGATGCTGGCCAGCCCCCCCAGTTGCAAGGGCGTCAGCCCCAAAGTTGCAACAAGCTGCGGTCCAGCGGTCAGCACGGACAGCACGGACATGGCCCCCAGCGCATGGGCCACGAAAATAAGGGCAAAGCGGGATCGCGCCTGCCCCAACCCTGTCAGCTCAGGCAAGGGCGGCATGCCGATGCGCAGTGTCCGCTGCGGGGGGGCCGGCGCCAAGGGCCACGCGCAGCGTTGCAATTGCGGCGGTGGTTCCGTCAATCAGGGGCACCGGGACCTGCGGTTGCAACCGCGCGGCCAGCCCGGCCAGCGGCCCGCCCCCCAGCACGATGCTGGCGACCCCGTCCTCTCTGGCCGATTTCTGGCAGAGCGCCAGCAACTCGGGCGCCAGATCCCGCTGAATATTGCCCGGATCGGCCCAGCTTGCGCCTTCGACCATATGCATGGCAGCAAGACGCGCCCCATGCCCATATCCCAGCGCCGTCTTTCGAAGTGCCTCGGCCATGCTGGGCGCGAATGACACGATCGACATGCGCGGGCCAAGCACCGACGCCATGGCATAGGCCGACTGCGCAATACCCACGACGGGCACGGCCGTTTGCGCGCGCACGGCATCCAGCCCGGTATCGCCAAAAGACGCAAGGATCACCCCATCAACCGGGTGGGGCCATGCAGAGAGTTCCTGTGTCACCGCCTGTGCGGCTGCGTGCGCATCTTCGGGCGTGACGATCAGATCCGGGGCGGTGCGCGCGCGGATTGTGGTGATCT
>SKWJ01000170.1 GCA_007128995.1 Paracoccaceae bacterium | reverse complement strand
GTTCAGAGCCCTCGCGCGGGACAGCAGAGAGCAGCAACTCCACATCTTGTGCGGCAAACCCTTCGGTCAGGCCGCTGACGAACTCTCCCAGAAAAGGGTCGGCCAGTCCGCGCCCGCGCAAGGGTAGCAGAAAGCCGACAAAGCCCGACCGCCCGGAGGCAAGCGCCTGCGCGGCCCGATTGGGCACATATCCCAGATCGCGCGCCGCTTGCGCGACGCGCTCGCGGGTCTTCAACGCAATCGCGTCATGCTGCGCAAGCGCGCGCGAGACTGTCGCCGGTGACAGGCCCAGATGACGGGCAAGGTCAGACAGGGAATTTGCCTTGGCCATTGCGAGACTCCTCCTATCGCGGATTTAAAGCGCTTAAACGAAAATTGCAAGCGCTTTAAATATACCAAACACAGGTTTTTGCATGAAAATCGGAGAAGGCTTGCAAGGCCGTCAGCAGGGAAATGGCTGATCGCTCTCGCAACTCAGCGGTGCTTCTGATAGCAAGACGCGGCCTGCGCCTGACTGGAACTCCTATGCAACGACCGACAATCATGACAACCCGAGAGGTCCCGCTTGCAATCCTGACCATCTGCGCAGGTGTGGCGTTTCTGGTTGCAAATGATGCTGTGGCGAAGGTGCTGACAGATCGCTATGCGCCGGTCCAGATCGTGTTCCTGCGCAACCTGTTCGCGGTTCCGATGATTGCAGCAGTGATCCTTGCTGTCTACGGGGCCGAAAGGTTACGCACAGGGCATATGCGGCTGCACGCGTTGCGTGGTCTGGTGATGGTGGCTGGGGCGACATTCTATTTCACCGCGCTGATATACCTGCCTTTGGCCGAAGCAACTGCGCTGGTGTTCTCTGCACCCATTTTCATTACCGCGCTGTCGGTCCCGCTGCTGGGTGAACATGTCGGTTGGCGACGCTGGGGGGCGGTGCTGCTGGGCTTCATCGGGGTGCTGGTGATTGTCCGACCGGGCAGTGCGGCGTTTCAGCTTGCCGCGCTTTTGCCGGTCGGCACAGCCCTGTGCTATGCCGTGTTCATGATCAGCGCCCGCTGGATCGACCGGAAGGAAAACCTCTGGACGATGATGCTTTTTGCCATGCTGTTTCCGGCCCTTTATGCGGCCCCTGTCGCGTTTGCTGTCTGGAGCCCGGTGCAGCTTGCGGATCTTGGGCTGTTCATCGCCATTGCCGTCTGCGGGAGCCTTGGTCTGGCGCTGATCGGGCAGGCCTTTCGGATGGCGCCTGCGGCAATCGTCGCCCCGTTCGATTATACGGCCCTGATCTGGGCGACAGGGCTTGGTTGGTTGATCTGGGGGGATATTCCTGTTTTCGGAACGATTCTCGGGGCCGCGATCATTGTCGCCAGCGGGATCATCATCATCCTGCGCGAAGCGCGATCATCAGCGTGATCGCATCGTATCCGGTAGCATTGTGCTGTCTTTCTGCGCAAAATTTGCGTGAATGTACCGTCTTTCTGCCCAATTTCTGACGCAGTTCATAAACACACTGATCCTGCCGCGCATGACGATGCAAGGGCCGGGAAACAGCACCATGACTGACAGATTGCACGACATCCTGACGACGATACGCACGGATTTGCGGGCGCGCCTCGATCATTTTCAGAAAGATGAGAAAGGCAGCACCGTTGAGTTTGTGGTCCTCCTTCCGGCGCATTTCCTGATTCTCGGTTTTACCTTCATGACCGGCATGACATTGCTTAGTATAGGCCAGTCCTGGGATGTGGCGCGCGATGTGGCGCGGCGGGCGGCGCTGGGGGAATTGACGGATATCGAGGCTGTGCGCATGGTCGAGGCAAATCTGCCCGCCTCTTTGAACCCTGTTGCTGTGATCGATCCGGACCCGCAAGATGTCCGGATGTCAATCACGATCATGCCCGAGTTCCGGGTGGCGGGCTTTTTGCGCCAGCTTATGCCTGAGGGATACACGCTTACCTACATCATGCGACGGGAACCGGGTGGACCGTTACGATGAGGGCGAAGGTCGGCAGGGCAGTTCTTGCATTCTGTCGCTGCGAGGCAGGAAACACCACGCTTTTCGGGGCGATGATCCTGGCTGTGACCGGGCTTGTCGGTGGGCTGGCGGCGGATGCGGGCAATGCCTGGATTCATCGCAAGCAATTACAGGCAGCAGCCGATTCGGCTGCCTTGGGGGCGGCGCTCTATCTTCCGGATCTGGACAAGGCACGTGCTGTCGCGTTGGAACTTGTCGCGCAGAACCTGCCATCGCACCGCGTGCACCCGGTGATCCGGCCCGAAGATGTCGAATTCGGCATTTTTGATCCAGAAACGCGCACATTCACGCGTCCCCCGGCGGTCAATGCGGGTGATGTGAATGCCGTGCGACTTGTCATCCAGCGCACTGACGCTGTCGGGGGCAGGGTGCCGACATATCTTGTCTCGCTGGTGGGTATTGATGGCTGGCAAATTGTTCAGGCCGCGACCGCGCTGCGCAGTCCGGTCATATCGGAATGCGGCGGCAGTGAGTTGCTGGGAGAGTTGACGGATTATCTGTTCGTATTCACCGAAGCTGCGGGGCGCGCTGCCTGGAAAGGGCCGTCCGACAATTATGTCGGCGATGTGGCTCTCGCCGGTTCTGACAGCAGGTCGATGCGTCTCAAGCAGCAATTTGAAAGCGCCGTCACCACCATAAAGTCCCTGCAGCCGACCCCGGGATTCGAGAATGTTGACCTGTCCAGTCTGAACGGGCTGGACACACGGGATGGCGTGAACCGGACCTATGTCATGAACATCACCCGCTGGGATGGACGTCAGGTGATCAACATTGCCGGGGATGCAGGCGACACTTTTATCTTTCGCTGGGACAGTGACCCCACAACGGCACATCCAGAGGGCGAGGTGCGCTTTCATTCGGGGGGCGGGATCAATCCTTTGGGCGATCTTACACCCACCAATTTCGTGCATCTGGCCGGACAGATCAATGCCTCCGGGGGGGGGCAAGTCCCGTCCGGGTTGCGCAAATACACAGAAGATCTGCCGGGAACAGCGTCAGGTGGCGGCTATCTGACCGGATACTGGTTGACACTCGGGGACAGCGCGCGCGCACAGAACCCCGCCATGTCACGCGCCCGTGTCATTGGCGGCTGGTTCACAAGCGCCAAAAGCTTCAGTATCACATCCAGCTCCGCAGGGATCAGGGTCGCGCCACCCGGTGAAGGGCTACTAGCCAATTGTGCGCCACCGCGTGCTGCGCCGCGTGCGCAGACAGCTTTGGTAAACTGAATGATGCCGCGGCGCGCGGCGTGGCGGTTGAAACTTGGACATGGGTTTGCATAAAAGTTTGCAATTTGCGAATCTTGGGGATGCGACGGGAATTATTTTGTGTCCGGGTCAAAGCTCGTGATACCACCACCTTAAGTTGTCTTTGCCTTGTTCGCGAACAGGTTGACGCAACGCAAGGATAGACCCAAACAAACCTTTGCCACCGTTAAGTAAAGTTGACGATTTTTTTGTAAAGCGGTGTGAAAGTGTTTCAAAGTAAGGCAAGCGTTCTTACATAAAACGCGGCGAAAGAGCAGTTGAATAAATGATGTTGAGTGTGTGAGAGTAAAATGAGTATTTATCTTTCGACACCTGTGTGTCGGCTGGGGGCTGGCGCTCTCTTGCTATGCACAGTGTCTGCCAACGCTTCGACGATCGCAACGCCAGATCTGGTGGAACGCCGGGGTATGCCCATCGCCCAGAGTTTTCTGGACACACATGGCGACAATGTAAGCTTTGTCGCTACGCGAAGCGGTGTTTCTTGCGTGGCAAGCCAGCCAATTGCGATCGCGGAGTCTGTTTACACGTCGCCGACCGGGGCGCTGGTCCCGTTTGCAGACGTGACCCGCAGCCCGGCAAGTTCGATCCAGGCCGTAGCGCAGCCGGATGGGGCGGTCGCATTCCGCGTACAACTGAAATATTCGCCTGATCCACGCAAACCAATGACGCTGGTGATCAATGATCAGCCAGTGGATGTGGCCGATTCGCTGGAAGTCAGTACCGACAGCCTGTTGCTGACCGGCAGCCGCGCGGCTGCGCTGGAAGACGCGTTCGAACTGGGAGAGACTGTATCCCTGACGGCGACATCTAATGTTGCGGCTGATGGGACAGGGCGTCAGGTCACGGACACGATCATTGCGCCGGATATGGCTGGCCTTTCAGCCTGTCTTGTCACCTTGGCAGAGTTGTTGAGCGCGGCAGAGCTTCCGGATTTCGCGATGGCCGATCTGGACGTGCCGGAGGTTGAAATCCCGGACAACAGCCTGCGCGATGTAAGCTTCATGGAAAGTATCATCTCCGGGTTCGACCCTGACGGCAGCATTACGCCGGATAATGGTGGCATTATGGCACAGGTAGAGGGCGCGGCGTCAGAGCCCGCCTTGCCCATCCCGGTCACCGGTCTGCGTGTGGAACTGACTGCGCGGCCTGACCCCGAATCGCGGATCGACCCAAGTATGCTGGCCAGTTGCCGCATGCGCGATATTCCCGAGACTCTGTATATGGGGCGACTGAAGGCGGTCACGGGCTTTTTCTCGCAGACGCAGGACGTCTATGTCGCCTTTGACGAGGATGGCCAGTTGCAGCGTGCCTATGTGCCCGGCATTTTCGATTCCGATCTGACAAATGGCGTCAACAGCGCACGCGTCAGCCTTGCTGCAGATTCAAACCTGCCTGATCAACCCAACACAGTGCGCGGTTGTCTGGGGGATGCCTTGCTTGAGGCCCCGGTCTGCGCATTCACGCGGGAAAATGAAGACGGCTTTGTCGTCGCGGAATGTGGCGTTCTTGGCATGTCCGAAACGCGCGAGGATTTTCTGGCATCGGTGCTTGATTTGCCTGCCATTGGCGACATCCCCACGAATACCAATATCGGAACGCGGATCGTTCCGAATTCCAGCGGGCGGAGTTCCGGGTTCAGCAGCTTCGGCGGGGGCGGTGGAACCGGGGGCGGGCGTGTGCCCAGATTTGGCGAAGACGAGCCAAGCGTCATCGGAATCGGCGGCAGCGGTGGCAGTGGTGAAACCGGGAATGGCGGCGGCGGTG
>SKWJ01000257.1 GCA_007128995.1 Paracoccaceae bacterium | reverse complement strand
GAACATGCTGTTCATGTGCGTCACGCTGGAGGTGTCCCACCCGCCGATGTCCTGATCGAATGACGATGCGCCACTAAACATGCTGTTCATGTGCGTCACGCTGGAGGTGTCCCACCCACCGATATCCTGATCGAAAGACGATGTACGATTGAATAAAAATTCCATATCCGTCACGCTGGAGGTGTCCCACCCGCCGATATCCTGATTGAACCACTGGATGTTAACGAACATCGCACGCATGTTTGTTACACTGGAGGTGTCCCAGCCCGTGATATCCGGCATCGGGTTTCCATCCGGATCAGTTCCGCCTACGAAATAGCGTGACAAATCGGTGGGCAGTGATCGGTTTGGCATAGACAATCCTAAAAAAACAGATGGATACGGTATTTCTTCATGTTGCGGGGCGCGGCATGTTACTGCGATATGTGCTCGCGGGCCATGGATGCGTGGTTTCCAATGCGGCGCGTCTGATACGTATCGCGCAGTCGCTGATGATGCCCTCGCCGGTCGTTTCGAATGGGTCACTCACATCCCGCGTGATGGTCGCGATAGTCGATGCCCAGGGCAGTGGCACCCGGTTGTGCAGATTGACCTTTGAAAGATGAGAAAACGCTGTGCGTTCGCGTTTTGCTTGGTCGGGGGCAGGGCTAAGGGTGCGGCACTGCACGGTGGGCGTGCAGCCCTGCGCGTACGGGTGGCTTGAGCGACAGGTGGCCTCAAGGTGTAGGGCGCTTGGCACTGCGCCAGAAAACACGTGTGGAATGCAGGCGTTTAGCCTGTTCCCGTAGAACCCCCTCCGCGGTGCGCGGACCCTTGCGCGAGACAGGGTGCAGAACTTCTTCTTCAAATGCCGTTTCGTCATCAAAAACACATCAAAAACACATACCAGAAATCGCAACCCTGTGATCTTGGATAACCATTTCTGTCAGTTGTGTAAACTGACTTGCGTTGGCCTGAACACCGCTCACCCACAAGCATCCCCGCGGCGAGACAAGGCCACCGCAACAAAGCCCGTCGCGACGCTTGAGGAATCGATCGCTAGCGAAACCATGAGAGCCTCGGCAGAGGCAAACTCTGCGCAGGCAAAGCCAGCAGAATGACCCTTTCCCGCCCACCGCAGAAGGCACGCTGCGCAAACCACGAAAGATGGCTTCGGTGAAAGCGATCTTTTGACCCGGGGGGCGGCAATGGGCCGGGCACGTCGATACTGCCGTCGCCTTTGCACGGGGCGGACTGCGTTGTTCCCCCCAATGGTTCCTCCCGGGCCCTATCCGTATACGGGGGGGGCTGAGCGCGTCAGTTTTCCAGCGACTGGCTTTTTCACCGGGGAATCCACCTCGAAGCCACTTTGGTCCAAGCGCAAAAAATTTTGGCCCTATTTCAGTGGATTGCGATGCGCCTTTGCTGGCCAAGTGGCTTCCATGGCAGAATCCAGTAAATCCGGTTGGCCAAAGCCACCTGCGCCAGAAGCCAGTATCGAAAGCCACCCCAGCGGCTGGCTCCTACGAACTGATCAGAATGCATTGCAATAAGCGAGGGTATCGTGTTCTTTGCGAGAAGAAAGTGGAGGAGATACCATGAGATTTATATTTACACGCCAAGTGGCACTTGTGGGTGCTGTTGCTATCACTGCAGTTCCTGCTTTTGGGCAAGATTCTTGGCCGACCGCTCCCGTTCGCGTTTTTGTCGGATTTCCGGCCGGGTCTTCCCCCGATACACTCGCGCGCATCGTGACAGATGAACTGGCGGAACGCCTTGGCCAGCCCATCGTGATCGAGAATAGGCCCGGCGCTGGCGGCGTGATCGGTGTACAGCAGATGCTGGTTTCGGCGGCCGACGGGCACACCTTCGGCACAACGATCAATGGAACGCTGACCACGGCACAGCGCATGATGGACAGCACCGGGTTTGACGTCGCAGAGGACATCATTCCGGTGACGCTGATTGCCACCTCGCCACTGGTGCTTGCGGTTTCTGCCGACAGCGATATTGATGATCTGGAAAGCTTCATCGCTGCGGCCGGGGTAGAACCTGAAGCGATCGCCTATGGCTCGGTCGGGCAAGGGTCGGGGGCGCATCTGACCGCCGAGTTGTTCGCGGCCGAGGCAGGCGTGAGCATGTTGCATGTTCCTTTTACCAGCTATGCGGAAGTCACCACCTCGATCCTTGGAAATGAGATTGACGCAGGGTTCATGGCCCCCTCTGCCGCCCTTCCCTTCGTGGAAGCGGGAACGATGCGGATGCTGGGCATTACCTCGTCCGAGCCGTTCGCTGGGGCACCAGACGTGCCCCTGATCGCCGGCAACGCTGGGCTGCCAGATGATTTCCGGGCTGAGCTGTGGAATGCCTTCATTGCGCCTGCTGGAACGGATGCCGCAGTCATCGAACGATTGAACACCGAAATCGTCGAAATTTTTAACGATCCCGCGATACATGCGCAGTTTCTGGCCATCGGCTGGCAGGCCGCGCCGGGGTCGGCTGATGACCTGCGCCAGCGCATTGCCGATGATACGGCAATGTGGGGCGGGGTGATCGACCGCGTTCAGGCGCAATAGACGGTTCGGCATGCAGCGCGACTGGCCTGACATCCTTGGCGGCCTGATTCTGACCGCCATTGGTGTCGGTGCAGCTCTATGGGCTGCCCTGCATTATGACATCGGAACCCTGCGCCGCATGGGGCCGGGCTTTTTTCCGGTTGTCCTTGGGGCTGGCCTGTTCGTGCTAGGCCTTGTCATTGCACTTCCCGCACTGGGCCGTGCGTGCACTGCGCCGAAGGTCGAGCCCTGGACACTGCTTGCAGTGCTTGCGGCGATCGTGATCTTCGCGCTCGGCCTGTCGCGACTGGGGCTGGCGGGCACAACGGCTGTCACTGTGCTGGTTGCAACCCTTCCGGCCCCGCACAAGGGCTGGGTCTGGCGGGTTTTGCTGGCAGCAGCCATAACTGTGCTGACCGTGCTGGTGTTCAGCATTGGTCTGCGGATGACTCTGCCACTCTGGCCGCGCCTGTCATGACGACCTGGGAAGGGCTGCTGTTCGGCATCGGCTTTGTCACGCAGCCCGAAGTGCTGATCTACTGCGTCCTTGGCGTGGTGCTGGGCACATTCGTCGGCGTGCTGCCCGGAATCGGCGCGATGGCGGCCATCTCGCTGCTGCTGCCGATCACCTATTACGTTACGCCCGAAGCGGCCCTGATCATGCTGGCTGGCGTCTACTATGGCGCGCAATATGGCGGGGCGGTTGCGTCGATCCTGTTGCGGCTGCCCGGCACGCCGCAATCCGCCGTTACCACGCTGGACGGATACCCGATGGCCCAGAGCGGGCGGGCCGGGGTGGCCCTGTTCACGGCGATGGCGTCGTCCTTTGTCGGCTCGGTCATCGGCATCCTGGTTCTGGTCATGCTGGCGGGCTGGCTGTCACGCGCGGCCACGGCCTTCGGGGCTGCGGATTATGCGGCCATGATGATCCTTGGCCTTGTTGCAGCCTCGACAATCGGGACGGCGCGCCCTGCCAAGGGGTTTGCGATGGTCACGCTGGGGTTGCTGCTGGGCTGTATCGGCACTGATGTCAATTCGGGCGCGCAACGGTTCACTTTCGGCCAGACAGAACTTCTGGACGGGATCAATCTTGTGGCCCTTGCAATGGGCCTGTTCGGCGTGGCCGAGGTCATTGCCAATGTCCGCAACCCCGACCGGCAGAGTGTGGCAGAGCGGATCGGGTTACGGCGCCTGATGCCCAGGCGGGATGATTTGCGGCGCATGGCGTTCCCCATGCTGCGCGGCAGCGCCCTTGGCAGCTTTTTCGGCGCTTTGCCGGGTACGGGTTCGACGCTGTCATCCTTCTTGAGCTATTCAATGGAACGCCGGATCGCGCGGCAGCCCGAGCGGTTCGGGAAAGGGGCGGTCGAAGGCGTTGCTGGCCCCGAATCTGCAAACAACTCTGCCGCCATCACGGCCTTTGCCCCGACGCTTACCCTTGGCATTCCGGGCGATCCGATCATGGCATTGATGCTTGGTGCGCTGGTGATCCACGGCATCCAGCCCGGACCGATGATGCTCGAGGCACGCCCCGAGATGTTCTGGGGTCTGGTTGCGAGCTTCGGGATCGGCAACCTGCTGCTTCTGATCCTGAACCTGCCGCTGATCGGGATCTGGGTTGCCATGCTGCGCATCCCCTTCAACTACCTTTATCCGGCTATCCTCGTGTTCCTGTGCCTCGGCGTCTACTCGGTCAGAGGGCTGACCTTTGATATTGTCGCCGTTGCAGGGATTGGGCTTGCCGGTTATCTTCTGGCCATCGCCAAGTTTAGCCCTGCGCTACTTTTGTTGGGTTTTGTGCTTGGCCCGCTGATCGAAACCAACCTGCGCCGGGCCTTTCTGATTTCACGCGGCGATCCAATGGTCTTTCTTGAACGGCCGATCGCTGCCGGTTTCGTAGTCGCAACCGTTGTGCTGCTGCTTTTACCCCTATGGCAGGCGTGGCGCCGGCGCAGCGCACACGAGCTTCAATAGACTGAGCGATTGCCTGCGAGACCACGTTTCCCGATTAAGCGCAGTTTACATACGGGGCTGCTAACCTGCCAAGATGCGCAGCCCCGGAGGTGAAAAATTAACGGGCACAGGATAAAACCGAGCTGGCAACATAGCTCTTTAAGGGCCCAAAAATGGAAATCCAACCACAGCGGATGCCACCAAGGGAAGCCGGGCTGCGCCAGATTTTTTCGGATCGATCAGAACTGATTGATTCAGCATCAAAATATTGTTTGACGAAGCTGCCCCCCTTGACGTAGCAAAGAAAGGTCGAAGAAATGCGCCCGGAGGACACCCCTCGTGGGCGCTTTTCATTTTCCTGCCCCACATCCCGAGCCCCTCCCTATGGACCTCGTCTTTGCGCCGAGCCAGATCGAGAACTGGCCGATTGCCCGGCTGCGCCCCTATGCTCGCAATGCCAAGATGCATGGGGACGATCAGGTAGCGAAGATCGCCGCCAGCATGGCCAGGTTCGGCTGGACCGTCCCCTGCATGGTGGCCGATGATGGCGAGCTGATCGCAGGCCATGGCCGGGTGCT
>SKWJ01000270.1 GCA_007128995.1 Paracoccaceae bacterium | reverse complement strand
CTGCGACCGATGCTGCCTTTTCGCGCGCCGCGCATGTGACCCGGTTAAGCGTGCGTCAGAACCGCGTGACCGCTGCCAGTCTGGAACCGAGGGCCGTATTCGCTGACTGGGACGGCGCGCGTCTGCATTTTGCCTTCAACGGACAAGGCGTCTGGACTATGAAGGCTGAACTGGCCCGGCTGCTGGGCCTCGATCCTGATGCTGTTCATGTCACCACCCCGGATGTTGGCGGCGGCTTCGGGATGAAGGTCATGGTCTATCCGGAACATGTCGCGCTTGCGGCCTGTGCCCGGGCTGTGGGCTGCGCAGCCGTCTGGGTTGCCGAACGCGGTGAGTCCATCGCCTCGGATAACGGCGCGCGCGATCTGACCAGCGAGGCCGAACTGGCCTTCGACAGCGATCACCGCATCCTTGGTTACCGTGTCCACTCGCGTTTCAACCTCGGCGCATATAATTCGCAATTCGGGCAGAACATTCAGACGGCCCTGTTTTCCAAAGTGCTGACGGGCGTCTATGCAATTCCGGCTGCGCATCTGCAGGTCAAGGGCATTTATACCAATACCACCCCTGTCGATGCCTATCGCGGTGCAGGACGGCCCGAAGCGATCACGCTTCTGGAACGGGCGATGGACATGGCCGCGCGGGAACTGGGCCTGACCCCGTTCGAGCTTCGGCTGCGCAATTTCATACCCGCAAACGCCTTTCCCTACACGACCCCTGCCGCGGAAACTTATGATGTCGGCGACTTTGCCCGGGTCATGGCCCATGCACAGAAACTTGGCGATGTGGCAGGGTTTTCGGCCCGCAAGGCCGAGAGCGCGGCGCAGGGTCTGTTGCGCGGCATGGGGGTGAGTTATTATGTCGAAGCCATTCTGGGAAATCCCAGCGAAACAGCGGCGGTGGAATTTGCCGAAAACGGGCGCGTGCGACTGTTTGTCGGGACCCAGTCAAACGGGCAGGGGCATGAAACCGTCTACGCGCGCTACCTTTCCGGTCTGACCGGGATCGCGGAAGACTTGATTGAGGTGGTGCAAGGCGACAGTGACCTTATTGCCGAAGGGGGCGGAACTGGCGGTTCGCGATCTGTTACGGTGCAAACAACGGCAACGCATGCGATGACCGTGCAGATGGTTGCTGATTTCGCGCAGTTTCTGGAAGCTGACACCGGCGCGGGGCCATTCGCCTTCGAGGACGGGATTTTCGCGGCGCCGGGCTCAAACCAGCGTTTCACGCTCTTGGAGGCAGCGACTCTTGCACGCGAGAAAGGGCAGGGATGGCTGTTGCGCCACAGCCGCAAAGCCACACTAGACGGGCGATCCTACCCGAACGGAGCACATCTCTGTGAAGTCGAAATTGATCCGGAAACCGGTGCGTTGCGGCTTGACCGGTATCTGGCTGTTGACGATTTTGGCAACCTGCTCAACCCGGCTCTGGCAGAAGGGCAGGTTCATGGCGGGATCGCGCAAGGCCTTGGACAGGCCGTTCTGGAAGAGGTTCGTTTTGACCCGGAAGGCCAGTTGATATCAGGCAGCTTCATGGATTACGCGATGCCCCGTGCGAGTGACTTTCCAGACATCCGGTTTGCCTCTGTGCCGGTTCCGTCACCCAATAATCCGCTCGGGATGAAAGGCTGCGGCGAGGCTGGCACTGTCGGTGCTCTGGCTGCGCTGACAAACGCCGCCCTCGATGCCTTGTGGGACCGGGGCGTTCGGCATGTTGACATGCCGCTGTCACCACAGCGTATCTGGGGCTGGCTGAACCCGGGCTGACCTATCGTCGGGTTTGGTTGGTTCTGGTGGGCTTGCATGGCAACATATCCGGCCGTCGCTGTGCGTGCCCGAAAGATCGCAGCCGGATTGCGAGAGATCCGCGTCGAAGGCCCGCAGCTTTTGTTTCCCTCTCTGATGCTTGAGTGTGCCTCTGAAACAGGCACAGTTCGATGACAGACAGTCATGCGCTCGGTCGTCGCTATGCCAGAGCTGACTTTTCCGTGTCGGTGCTTTCCATCGCGGCTTTTTGCCCTATTCTTGACACAGGTTAACAAAAATGGCTGTGCGATGAGGCATTTGAAAATTGCGGTTCTGTGTCTGGCGCTTGCAGTCGGTGGCCTTGTGGGTTGGGGTGTTTTTTTGCCTGGCTCGCATCCGACACTGGAGCGCTTGGGCCTGCTGGGGCCAATGCGTGCAGCAGGGCTGCCGATCGCAGAGACCGATGCCAGAGGTGGCGGCGGGGGCTTTGGTGGTCGCGGCGGCGGAGATATTCGCATTGTTGGGCAGGAAGTGGTCGTCGCGGAAGCAATGAATCGCATCGTCGCAATTGGCACGGCCCGACCACAGCGCAGCGTTACCCTGACGACCGAGGTGTCCGGCACACTGGAGGATGTGTTCATCCGTTCTGGTGACTGGGTTGAAGCCGGAGCGCAGATTGCGCAGATCAATTCTGAAATGCAGGAACTGGCCTTAGCGCGCGCCGAACTGGGGTTGCGCGATGCGCAGGCACGGGTGGATCGTATCGCGCAATTGCGTCAGAGCGGGTCTGCCACGCAGGTGCAGATCGATGAAGCCGAACTTGCGCTTGGCCGCGCCGAACTGGATTTGCGCGACGCCGAACTGGAACTGCGTCGCCGCCAGCTTTCCGCACCGATTTCGGGCTGGGTCGGGCTGATTACGGCAGAACCCGGAAACCAGCTTCCGGCGAATGGTGAAATTCTGAGGATTGACGACCGTCGCCAACTGCTGATGGAGTTCGAGGTTTCCGAACAATATGTGGGCCAGATCCAGGTGGGTGATCCGTTGGAGATCAGCCCCCTGTCGCGCGTGCATGACACGCTTGACGGGCGGGTTCGGGCCTTGGATGCGCGGGTCGATGACGCAAACAGGACGCTTCGTATTCAGGGCGAGATCGACAATGATGGCGACCGGCTGCGTCCCGGCATGGCCTTTCGCATTTCGGTTCCCATGGCAGGAGAAGTTTTGCCAGTGGTGGACCCGCTCGCGCTTCAGTGGGATCGGCGCGGGGCATTTGTCTGGGCAGTTGATTCAGAGGGGCGGGCGCAGCGTGTTTCGGTTGAAATTGCCCAACGGCGCGATGACAGCATTCTGGTGCGCGCAAACCTGAGTGAGGGGCAGGTTGTCGTGCTTGAAGGCGTGCAGAACCTGCGCCCCGGCACGTCTGTCGAAGTAAGCGAGTTGCGTGCTGTCCCACTTCCAGCCGAAGAGGGGGCTGCCGAAGACGAGGCGCGGCAGGCCATGGATGTCGAGGCATCCACACCAGATATCTGAAGGCGGCACAAAGATGCAGAAAAAAGATACACCTGAGCACCGTGACCGCGCCGAAGAGTCGGCCGAATTGCGGCAGGTGTCACAGTCCGGGATCGCGCTGTTTGTGCGGCGTCCGATTCTGGCCTTTGTCTTCAGCGCCCTGATTGTCATCGCCGGTCTTGCCGCCTTGTTTGCCGTCGAAGTGCGCGAATTGCCGAATGTTGACAGGCCTGTCGTGACGGTGACCACGAATTTTGGCGGCGCAGGTCCTGAATCTGTCGATCGAGAGGTGACCAGTCGGATTGAAGGTGCGGTTGGGCGGGTCGCAGGTGTGCAGAGCATCTCGTCGTCTTCCAGTTTCGGGCGCTCGCGGGTGGTTGCGGAATTCAGTGATTCAACTGATATCGACGTTGCCGCGACAGATATCAGAGATGCAATCGGGCGGATCCGCAATGCATTGCCAGATGGCGTGGACGAGCCGCGCATCATCAAGGCGGATTCAGACTCAGACGCAGTGATGCGGATCAGTGTCACCTCTCGCTCTCGTTCGGTGCAGGATCTGACGCGGCTGGTCGAAGATCAGGTCGAGGACCGTCTCATCTCGGCCCCCGGTGTGGCAGATCTGCAGGTGTTCGGTGCGCGCGAGGCGATTTTCCGCGTGGATATCGATATGCTCGAACTCGCAGCGCGCGGGCTGAGCATTGCAGATATCCGAAACGCGCTGCGAAATGTCTCGTTCGATGTTCCCGCAGGTGCGCTGTCAAATGACCGCCAGAGTATTCAGGTCCGCACAACGGCAAATGTCCAGACACCCGCTGCCTTTGAATCGCTTGTTCTGCGCAATGATGTTCGTCTGGGCCAGGTCGCCTCGGTTACATTGGGGCCAGCACCGGGTGAGACGATCTTGCGTGCGAATGGTGATACCGGCATCGGTCTGGGAATAATTCGTCAAGCCCAGAGCAACACGCTCGATATCTCTCGGAATGTGCGCGCCATCGTTGACGAAGTACAGCAGATCCTGCCCGACGATGTCCGCATCTTTGTCACGTCGGATGAAGCCACATTCGTGGGCGGCGCAATCACAGAGGTGATCAAGACGCTCAGCCTTGCGCTGCTGATTGTGATTGCAACGATCTATCTGTTCCTGCGTGACGCGCGCGCCACTCTGGTGCCCGCAGTGACCTTGCCAATCGCATTGGTCGGTACGCTGGCCGCAGTCTATATTGCCGGGTTTTCGGTGAATATCCTGACCTTGCTTGCGCTTGTTCTGGCAACCGGAATGGTTGTGGATGATGCGATCGTGGTACTGGAAAACATTGTGCGGCGGCGGGGGCAGGGACTTGGCGCGCGTGCGGCGGCTGTTCTGGGGACACGGCAGGTGTTCTTTGCCGTGGTGACAACCACCGCAACTCTGGCGGCTGTATTCGTCCCTCTCTCTTTCCTGCCGGGGCAGGCGGGGGGGCTGTTTCGGGAATTTGGCTTTACCTTGGCGATGGCTGTGCTCTTGTCATCTGTCGTTGCGCTGACCCTCTGCCCTGTGCTGGCAAGTCTCTTGCTGAAGGCAAAGGATGACGCCGCGCCCCCTTCTTCCAGCCTTCTGGCGCGCTTTGGCACAAGGCTCGCTCAGGGTTACAAGACCAGTCTGCAAAAGGCACTCGGCGCGCCACTTGTTGTGATCCTTGCAGCACTGCTTTTTGCGGCATCGGGCTATTTTGCGGCCCAATCGGTTCCGCAAGAGCTGACACCGCCGGAAGATCGTGGCGTCGCACTTCTGAGCGTGACCGCGCCGCAGGGTGTATCGATCGACTATACCGACAGCAAGGTGCGCGAGATTG
>SKWJ01000386.1 GCA_007128995.1 Paracoccaceae bacterium | reverse complement strand
GAAGCTGTCTGGCTGCCTGATGGCTGCGCGGTTGTTTGTTCTTCCGGAGTTCTGCCAAATATCCAAAGCGAGACGATTGCGATACCGATGATGGTGAGCGCTGCGTTTCGGAGCCCGTTGCCCGGAGCTTGCTGCTGTGGCGGGGGAGGTCCGGGCGGAACAGCGCCGGTACCAGCTGGACCAGCACCAGTGCCAGAACGCGTCTGGCCGCCTGGAGAGGCCCGCTGGTGGCTGGTATTCACCTTGCCGAAGAGTTCCCGGCCCCTCTTCTTCTCGGTCTCGCACCATGGGCAGTTTCGGGTTCCGGGGCGATGATAGTGGAAGCGAGACTTGCGGCATTGGACGAGGTCCTTCTCGAGCCGGTCGAGCATGTCTATCCACTCGCGCGCGGTGGGCCGCTGTTTCGTGCCCGACCTGCCGAAGGCGCGCTCGAAAGCGCCCCGAACATCATCTGGCAGCCAACCGATCGGCGGCGCGCTGGGCGGCGGCGCTACTTTTGAGCGCTCGCTCTCGGCTCCATAGGCGTAGCGGAATTCCTCGATCCATTTGGGCGGTGCAGGCGGTTCCCCTCGACCTTTCCAAACCCCGCGGAACGGATGCGCGCCGCTCATGAGGAGCCGGAAGATCATGACCGCGAGGCCGAAATTGTCGTGGTTGGTATCGCGCATACCGAGATTGCGCTGATTGATCCCCTGTTGTTCAGGCGGCAGGTACTCAGGCGTACCAACGACGCAGGGAAAGACCTGGCCGCTGACGGTGTACTGGATCGAGTCGCTGTCGATCAGCATGACGGTTGCCTTCTCAGTGACGAGGAAACCGGACTCATTGATATCGCCGATTACACAGCCAGTATGATGAAGCTCCGCGACAGCCCGAGCGGCGTTCGCCGCCACGCGCACCATGAAAGACACGGTGGCGTCCGGGAACTTCTCCCGACGATCTCGGCTGTCCCAAAGTTCATGGATCGGCCTCGCACCTATAACGCAGCGCATCGTGAACCCGACAAAGCTCCGGGACTCGTCCAGCAGCACCTCGATCGGGAAGGAGATGTGCGGCGCCTGGCGGTGCAGGCCCGCAGTAATCATGGCTTCCAGCTTCGCGCGCCGATCCTCCGCCCGGCCGTCGGTGTAAAGCTTGGCCACCAGATCCGGCGAACCAACTACCTCGTAGACCGCACCCTCTCCACCCTTGCCAAGTTCAGCGCCGAGGGTGACGAAATGGCCGGAAGGGGTAGAGAGACGGAAGGGCAAGAGTGCATCTCCGATTGCTTGCCAACTCTTAATCTCGTCGATCTCGCGACCACTGTGCGAGCGTATCGCTCAGAAGACGCGGTTTGTGCAGCACAGTGACGCTGTAACATCCCGATGCGGCAAGTGCGATGTCCAGCGTGGCGCTGACATCATCCGCCCCCATGTTGGTGCAAAGCTTCCAGCCGACGATGTAACGCGAGAAATCGTCCAGCACGGTGGACAGGTAGAACCAGCCCCAACCGATTACCTTGAGATAGGTGAAGTCGGTTTGCCACACTTGGTTCGGCATGGTCACTCCCCCTCAATCTTTTTCGTATCGAACCATTGCAACAGATCATGCGCGTGATCATACGGAACTTCTAGTCACAACGTATTGGCATCAGGTTTGATCATCGGCGCCCGCTCACTTCCAAAAATTCTCGATAGGCCGCCTCGACTTTGGATGTCGACTCGAGCATCTCCCGCAGAAACCGTTGCTCGAATTGACGAGCCTGCTCATCTCGCCATTTTTCGGACACTTTCTCCCACTCACGCGAAATCTTTGAAATGCTATGCATGTCTTGCTCCCAGCACTCGAGCGGGGATATACAACCAACCAAGTTCCTTCGCGATCAGAATGCGGTGTCGACCCGAAGTAACACCCATTTTGCCGATCTCGCCCCCCGGTTTTCCATCCAAAACGATTACATCACTCGAACCAAAACTCCCAAGCATGCACTCGTAGGCGAAGCGCGGCGTCGTCGATTTGGAGGCACGCTCTTCCCCCACACTAGCTGAAAAGTCATCTGGTGTTAGCGATGGGTTATCAGCCAAAGCTGGAAGTACAGACTCTTGAAAAACAAGCATCATCGCTTTCATTTCGGCATGCGGTGCCTTCTTGAACTCTAAGTCATTCGGCGAGAGTGCTTCGTCGATATCCTCGATGGGCACCCATTGCATCCGTCTTGGCAATGGAGGTAGACTGCGGCCCGCTTGAAGAGACTGATTTGAGATCATATTTCCTGTACTAGTGGTTTGAGCAGCGGGAGTTTCTGATCTGGCTGTTGTAGTGGATAGCCCTGCGGCGGTGGGATTTACTATCGATCTATACTGCGCAGCGGTTTCAATCCGGTCCCGAAGAAACGCTTGTCCAGCGGCGAATGCATTACACAAGGATCGAGCTTCGGCGTTGAACACTGCCAGGAACCGGCTACCCGCAGCTTTGATATCTTTATGCCGTTGTCGAGCCCTAGCGACTTCAATCTGCGCCTCCTCCAAAGCCTCGCGCTCAAACTGGTCGCTTTCGTCGTCGGGTACGTTTTGCAGATTCTCAACCGCCTCCGCCAAAGCAGCTTCACGATCGTCAAGAGCCGCGTGTGATTGCGCCACCTGTAGGTTAACGACCCGTTTCATTTCCTCGAATTCCGATTCTGCATTCGACACAGCAGAACGTAGTTCGACTGAAAACTCAATTAGGGCTTCTACGGAAACTAGATGTGCGGACGGCAATTCTCAGCGCCCCAAGTATTCGTCCGCAGCCGCTGCTTTCCGACGAAGGAAGTCGCAATATTCATCTGCACGCTGCTCCAGTCGTTGCAGATCAAGATCGAACTTCTCCTGTTTCTGCAGAAATATCCGATACTTATCGTCGTTCCAAAACCCTCTGATATCTTGAATTTGCTGATTAAAAATCTTTCTTCGGTCCGCGCACTTTCGTCTTATTTCTCGAAGCTCTCGCTCAAATTGGCGCATTCTCTCGGGGTCAACGTGAATCTGAGCCATGTTTATCGTCCTACGCTTTGAAACTTCTCAAGACGCTCAGCATCTTTGTTGAGTTCGTCGATAGTCTTCTTCGTATCCTCACTGAACTTTTCAAGGGTTCTGAGCACGGAATAGATTTCATTCTTGAAGGCGTGATACTGATCGTCTCGCCAACTATCACCCAGACGTCCCATACCGTTCTCCAAGTCCTTCAGCATCGCTTCCCAAAACGCGGCATTCGACGCTAGGTCTGAGCAAAAGCTTCTTAGTTTGGCGGGGTCCTGAATAATCTGGTTCATCTATCTATCTGCCTTTGCTGTTTTCCAACCATTTCTCAGCGTCTCACCCAGTTTATGCAGCCAACTCGGATCGGGCGGAAGGAATGGCCGTATCTGTGTGAACACGCCCACCTTCTCGTCATCATAGCATATCATCCGGTTGTCGCGGGTTAGCTTGGACGCAACTGTATCGTCAAAAAACCGCATGGAGTCGCTTGACGACATTGCACCTGACAGCCGTTGCCCGAGCTCGTTCATGGCCTGATTGTCCAGGATCTTAGCAGCGTTCTGAGGTGTGTCGCACCATATTATAGTATGAACACCGAACTCTGGACCTTCACGGAGAACCTTCTTCAGGTTGGCGTGAACAGACTCCACGCCGTCGCCTCCGGAGAAAAATCCGCCATCAGACTGGCGCAAATCTCGAGCACGCTGGATCCCGAAAAGAAACAAAAACACCTTAGGTCGTTGCTTCCCACCCTCGGTGTTGACGCGGGTCTCCACCTCCGCGGCCAGACCCTTCACAAGCCCTTCGGTCTCTCTTCTTGAATATACCGTCAGTGGATGCGGAAAGGTCTCTTCGAATATTTCTGGATGTTCAGCCCAATCAGCGTCTGCTGAAGAAAGATCGACAAAATGGATCACTACTGACTCCGGGGTCTCCTGAGCAGCGATTGAAAGCAATGAAGCGTACGTAGCGCCGAATGCTAGCTTCTCATCTCGATCAAGAATGAGGACGTTCGCTCCACTCTGCCGCTTTAGCTCGATTGAGTGCGTTGGAAGCATGGCAATGGGTTCACCCACCCACAGCCTTGTCTTTCCTGGCTCACTTTGTATCGGCCACCTTTTGAAAGCGTTGTTGAGGGTCCGACACGACTCTAGGTCTGCCGGCTCGTTCCCCTCAAATACAAACGGGCCATCCTTGATTTCCTGGTCCCCTTCAAAGACAACAAGAGCATGTTTGCGAAGAACTTGCAGACGACTGCTCCGCTCCTCAGGGTGTAGGAGTGCAGTTTGAAAGACGTTGTTTCCTTCAACCAACCCGTTCTTATCATTGTATATCGCTTCGCCAGCCCGATCCAACAAACGTGCAGCTGTGTTGTCATCCGCAAGAATGAGACGCGAATCCGCATCCGAACACTGCATCGCAATTCTTACACCGATCTGTTCAAGAATGGATCTCGGCAACTGCACGCCAGAGATCGACTGTGATGCAAGGATCAGGTGCATACCAAAACTGCGACCCTGTCGGACAATGCGTTCGATTATTCCGACAGCCTCACGCGAAGACTTATCTTCATCGACGAAGAGTTCGTGGAACTCGTCAACGATAAGCAAAATTCTTGGAAGGGGAGCGTCAGAAATATTGCGATATGCAGGGAGGTCCTGCACGCCCGCTTCTCGAAAAAGATCACCGCGACGGGTGAGTTCCACGTCCATCCCCTTCAGGACGCTGAGTCCAAACTCCTTTTCACTCTCAATGGCAACCACGGATGCATGAGGAAGCTTGTGTGTGGCATAGTCCTGGAACTCAACACCCTTCTTGAAGTCCACAAGCATGACCTGAAGGTCTTTAGGCGAGTATAGCTCTGCCATGCTCATTATTAACACATGAAGTAGATTACTCTTGCCAGAGCCGGTCCTACCCACGAGGAGAGCATGGTGGGCAGTCGTTCCTTTTTCACCCAGCACCAGTTGCTGCAGCTTTCGTGCGCCGGTTGGCCCAAGTGGTGCTCTTAGAACAAAAGAATTCTTGGCCTCCCAAAGACCCGAAATACCTTCCAGACCAACAAGGTTCTCGTCGAACACCCTTTGGATCATCTTGCTG
>SKWJ01000421.1 GCA_007128995.1 Paracoccaceae bacterium | reverse complement strand
GCATTCATTGCGGAATTGTTGGTGAGGATCGATGTCATGTCATTTCCCTTTCTAGGGTCTTGAGTATGATGTTCGTCTTTCTGACGAAAACTGGCATCCTGGCCTGCATCGGCCTTGGCCGTAGTAAGAGATTGTCAGCGTTGGTTACGACATGGTTAACGTTTCAGACAGATTGATCGAAACGCTGCACGGGCAGCGGGTCGCTGCCGCGCGATGCGCCTGTCGCACCATAGATCCCGCGCAGCCCATGCCTGTCCCGCAGGCGCGCAAGCTCTGTGACCAACGCGCCGGTCGCTTGGGTCATGCGCTCCAGCAGGGCGCGGTCAGTGTCGATCAGGTCGCGCAGCGTGGCGATTTGCGCTTGCAGACCATCTTCCGGCAGGTCAGCGGCAAGGGCCACGGCAATGGCCGGGCCTGCCGCTTCAACCATCGCGCCCAGTTCTGCCTTGCGTTTGGCCTGGGCGCTGACCTGTCCAAGATCGCCGTTGCGGATTGCGGTAACCTCATCTTGCAAGAGCCGCACCAGAGCGGCGATAGCGTCACGCTCGGCCTGTGTCATTCGCTGGTCTTTCCTGTCCCATAGGCTGCGATGCCTGCCTCTATGCTGCGGGCAATTCCAAGACTGCCATGGCTGGCGATTTCCTCGGCGAAGGCGCGGGCCAGAAAACTGCGCCATGTCTCTTCGCCATGGCCACCACCGAATTCACCGGCAGTCGTGCCGCGCATCATTTCCTCGACGGCCTGCGCCAGAAACACCACCTCAAATTCGAAGGCGGCGCGACTGGCATCACTGGCATCACTGCGGGTGGTGGTTATGGTTGTGTCGGGTGCTGCGCGCGCGGCCGGGGAAAATGCCATATCCATCAGATGATCTCCAGATCTGCATAAAGCGCCCCGGCGGCCTTGATGGCTTGCAGGATTGAAATGGTTTGGGACGCACCAAGCCCGATGGCATTCAGCCCATCCACCAGCCGCTGCAGGCTGACATCGCCTTCCAGAACCGTGAACTGTGTCTCGCGCTCCTGCACCTGAACAGTGGTTTGTGGGACCACCACAGTCTCACCAATCGAGAAGGGCGCAGGCTGGCTGACCTCGATATCCTCACGGACAATCACGGTCAGCCCGCCCTGGCTGACCGCAACCCGGGCAATGCGGACATCTGCACCTATGACAATCGTGCCAGAGCGTGCGTCGATCACGACCTTCGCAACGCTGTCGGGTTGCACGCGCAACCCTTCGATCTGCGACATAAGGCCAAAAATATCGCTCTTGCCATCAGGGCGCACTTCAACAGTGCCGGGGTCCAGCGCTGTGGCTGTGCCGGGGCCGAGAGCCTGATTGATCGTTTCTTCCACGCGCGCCGCGGTGGTAAAATCCGGGGTGCGCAGCGCAATCCGCACGCTGCGCAACGTGTTGAAGGCAAGTCCGACCTCATTCTCCACGGTTGCGCCGTTCTCGATCCGCGCGACTGTCGGCACGCCTTCGACAATGCTTGCATTCAGCCCCTGCGCTGCGTAGCCTGCCACGGCAATCGGCCCTTGTGCCACGGCATACACGGCCCCATCTGCCCCGGCGAGTGGCGTGACAATCAGCGTACCGCCACGCAATGACGATGCATCCCCCAGCGACGAGATGACCACATCTATCGTCGATCCTCGCCGCGCGAAAGGCGGCAGATTTGCCGTCACGATCACAGCCGCCGTGTTTTCGGTCCGCATCGTCTCATTCGAGAGATTCCCGACCCCCAGTCGCTCCAGCATCCCTTCCAGGGATCGTTGTGTGAAAGGGCTGTTGCGCAAGCGGTCACCTGTCCCATCGAGTCCGACCACAAGCCCATAACCAACAAGCTGGTTCTCGCGCACCCCCTCAAAGGATGCGATGTCCTTGATCCGGACATCGGCATGGGTCGGGAGTGCGGCCCCAAGAACCAAAGCGCAGAGCAGAGCCATCCACACATGGCAAAATCCCGGATGATCAGATTTCAAGCGCATGATGGCCTCCGTCGTGCAGCCAGAACAAGGCTGAGCCTGCGCCGATTAAAACAGTCTGCGCAAGATATTTTCAAGTATAAATTAAACTATACTTGATTTTATAAGATACAAATCATTAAATTGAACCAATTATGCTTCATGATTGAGGCTGTTTTTGCTTCATATTGCCTGTTAGCAAAGGATAAAGTGGATGCATATCTACCTGTTTGAACGGCGCGAGGATCGCTTTCGAGGGCTTGCCACTGAGCTGCAGAGCGCACGGATCACCCCTGTCAGGATCAGCGATGGCTTCTTTGAGGGGGATCTTGGATTGCTCAATCAAGACGGGAATGCAACCCGGCCCTTCCTGATCGCTGAAAACGGATCTGTCCTTGATCAGATCTGCAAGCTGCGCGATGCGGGCTGTCACAATCCGATCCTCATAATGCGGGATTTTCGCAATGCGCGCTCTGCCGCCAGCACACTGGATCATGGCGCAGACGATGATCTTGTGATCCCGCTCAAGGCGATCGAGTTGCGCGCGCGGATCAACGCCATTTTGCGGCGGGTGCATGGTCACGCTGCACAAAGCGTCAGCATTGGCGAAGTGACTGCCTATTTCGACGGGCGCGATCCCGAAGTCGCAGGCCAGAGGGTGTTTCTCTCGGGCCGCGAACATACGATCTTCCAGCATCTGGCACTTAATGCGCGCAAGGTCATGTCGAAGGCCGCGCTCTACGATGCTGTGTATGGCATGTCCGAGGAACAGCCCTTCGACAAGGTCATCGATGTCTATATCTGCAAGATCCGAAAGAAGATCGACGCTGCTGCCCGATCGGGGCATCGATACATTGAAACGGTGCATGGTCGCGGTTACAAGCTGTCGCCCCCCGAACAGACGCCATCACGGCGTGCGGAGGATAGCGCTACCCAAACGCCTGACCTGCCGTCGGCTGCCAGCCAGATCATTCAGCCTGTCTTCACATGAAATTCAGGAAGGAGAGCCGGGACAGACGCGCTGTCACGGCATATGTCGCCTCCAGCTGCGTTTGCAACTGGGTAAGACGCGTTGCTGATTCGTAGGGATCAACACCTTCCAGCGTCAGAACCTGACTGTTGAACAGGGTGTGGCGGTCACGCTGCATCGTCAATGTCTGGCTGACAGTCAGTTGCTGGCTACCCAGACGCGCTTCGGTTTCTATCGCGCCAGATACACCCGAGGACAGCGCACTGACAGCCGCGCCCGCCCAGACCCGATAGGCTTCGGGGTCACTGATCTGCGTAACATCCATTGCAGCAAACATCGAAAGCCCGCGCAGCAGATCGGTCATGGCGGGGTCATTTACCTGAACCCCATGCACCAGCACGGTGGCTTCATCTATCCGTGCCGTGACACGAGGTTCCGGCGTACCTGCCCCCGACAGCCGCGGCGTACCGTTGAAAAACGACCGCTCGAAGCGCTCCTCTTCAGGAAACACTCCGGGGTCGCTGGAAAAGATATCTGCCAGCCGCGCGACCTTGGCTGTTGCATCAGCCTCATCAACAAGTCCGGCACCTATGGTCGAGGTCAGGACATCTTGCGGAGACAGTCCCGTTACGGGATGTGCTGCGCCCCATTGTTGCAGGGGCAACTGACCGCTGTTCGTTCCGGCAAAGAGGGGGACGCCGCGGAACGTCGCGTTCAATTGGCTGGTCAGACGGTCCAGCGCCAGTTGTGCCGCACGCTGCAGTTCTCCGGCAGTTTGGGTCGGTTCTGCTACGTTGCTGACCGCAATGTCCAGAAACCCCTGTGCGGTGTCGCGGGCCTGACGCAGCGTAAGCGCCGTCAACTCCAGCCGCTTCTCGAGCATCTCGTTCGAGGTGATGAAGGCTTCATTCCGGGCCATTCCCGCGCGCAGCGCAAGAGCCTCTGAGGCGCGCAGTCCGAGGGCGCGGAAAACATCTGACTTCATCCCTGTAGATGTCTCTTTTGCAGCATCAGACACGCGCTGATTGAGATCGGCAGCGACCCTGCGCTGCGACACCAAAGCATCCAATGTTGACATGGTCCGAACAGTCCCGATCATATTTCTGTCCTCTCTGGTCAGACCGCTGCAAGCAGGGTGTCAAGCATATCGCTCAGCGTTCGCATCATGATTGCATTTGCAGCATAGCTTTGTTCGATGGCAGCAAGCTTCTGCAATTCGTCATCGACATTGACGCCCTGAAACCCAAGCCGCGCGGTTTCCAAAGCTTGTGCACCCGCGCGAAGGCTGTCGGCCCGCCCCTGCGCTGCGCTACGCTGAACCTGCTGATCTGCGATCATCGATGGAATGTAGTCCGTCAGTCGGGATGACGCCCCCAACCCGGCCCCGGGCGGTAGTGTTTGCATGACATCAAACGCCGCGATCATGCTTTCTATGCGTGTATTGTCGCTTTCCGGGCCGGGCGCAGCCGCCATCATCCCATCGCGCATTTTCCAAAGCGTATCCCCCCCCGGCCCACGGACGGCTTCGTTGATCGAAATATGGGCGGAAAGGCCCGCGAGGGTCGGCGGGTAGGACGTGCCGCGATTGTCAGTGAACAAACCGAACTCGTCCGCAGCAAGTGTGGTATCGGCCTTCGTGAACGACACAACCAGCATCTGGGCAGCCGCATCGAGTTGTAATTGCATCTGCGGGAGCACGTCATTCAGCAAGCTTATACGTCCTGCCAACTGCCCTTCCTGAAAGCCCCGCGCGCTTGCAACGCCCGGCGTGATCTCGGCATCGCCGGCAAACAGCTTACCGTCGCCTTCCGAGAAGGTTATCGGATGAACGACCCGACCCTCGACAAGCGGCGCCCCACCTGCTGTGTAGACAGCGATGGCCCCACTAGAACCACGTTGAACGCGCAGGTCAATGAGGTTGGACAGGTCATCAAGGCGGGTTCCCAATTCATCCTCGAGCATGGCCGTGTCGCGTGTTCCAGGTTCACGCAGCGCGATCTTCTGGCTGAGATCTGAGATATCGGACAAAAGCCGATTGACCGACGCGATATCGTTGCGGATCCCCGAGCGCGTGTTCGAGACAGTCTCTGCAAGTGTGGCCGCAGTCGCGTTGAGACCCGTTGTCACTGCGGCCGCGGCATCAAGCGCGGCGCGCTGCAAG
>SKWJ01000248.1 GCA_007128995.1 Paracoccaceae bacterium | reverse complement strand
GCGCAGCGTGCCAGTGAGATCGGCGCTGGCGGGCCCAGCCAGTACCGACGTCAAAGCCAGCGCAGCGACTGCGCCCTTGAGTGTGAACCGCATGTTTTCCTCCCTTGCGTTTCCATTATTTGAAACTGATTTTTACATATTGAAAAAGATGGCGCGACTCGCTACGGTTTGTCAAGAATTTGTTTGCGCCCTGATTTTGGGAGGGATGATGGCCGCAAGTCCTGCTGCAGAGGGCACTGTCGCCAAGGCACTGGAAGTGCTGGACATCGTCGCCGCGCGGGGGCGGCCGACGCGGTTTTCCGACTTGCTTGCGCACAGCCCCTTCCCGAAAGCGACGCTGTACCGACTTCTACAAACCCTTGTCAGTCAGGGGATGCTGAGCTTTGACCAGCACACTGCCTGCTATACGCTGGGCATCCGTCTTGTACGGCTGGCCCATGTCGCCTGGCAACAAAGCTCGCTCGCCCCGATCGCGCGCCCGCATCTGGACAGGCTGTCAGCTGAAGTCGGTGAAACAGTGCATCTCGCACAGCTTGACCATGCTCAGGTTATCTATGTCGACAAGCGCAATGCACGCAATCCCGTGCCAATGTATTCTCAGGCGGGCAAGGTCGGGCCCGCCTATTGCACCGGCGTCGGCAAGGCGATGCTGGCGCACCTGCCCGAAGCGCAACTTCCCGCCGTGCTTGCGCAACAAAGCTGGCATCGCTTCACGGACAAGACCCTGACAACGCCCGAAACCCTGATGGCAGAACTGGCCCGCATCCGCGCACGCGGGTTCGCATATGATGACGAAGAACATGAGCCGGGCATCATCTGTGTTGCCTTGCCGGTCCTGACCACACGCGGCGCTGTTCTGGGTGCAGTTTCGGTCACATCGACCACAGCGCGCACGGATCTGGCCAGCTTGGGCGCGCTTGCACCCCTTGTCAGGGATATTGTGCAAACGATCGCACAGGAAACAGAAACATGGCGCTTTCCCGAAGAGAGCGCCCCCCAATCCGGAAGAGGGCCTGAACCATGTCTGGTGTCGCGTTAAGCAATGTCGTCAAGAAGTATGGCGAAACACAGGTCATTCACGGTGTCGACCTGAGCATCGATCCGGGCGAATTCTGCGTCTTTGTCGGCCCGTCAGGCTGTGGCAAGTCAACATTGTTGCGTATGATCGCAGGGCTGGAGGAAACCTCGGACGGAGCAATTCGTATCGGCGCGCGCGATGTCACGAAGCTTGACCCTGCCCAGCGCGGCGTTGCGATGGTGTTTCAGACCTATGCGCTTTATCCGCATATGTCGGTTGGTGAAAACATGGGGTTTGGCCTGAAGATGACCGGCCATCCAAAGGCGGAAATCCACGAGAAAGTGGCGCGCGCGGCAGACATCCTGAAGCTCGGCCCTTATCTGGAGCGCAAACCCAAGGCATTGTCCGGGGGGCAGCGCCAGCGCGTTGCAATCGGGCGGGCCATCGTGCGGGGCCCCGAGGTGTTCCTGTTCGATGAACCACTCTCGAACCTTGATGCCGAATTGCGTGTCGAAATGCGGGTCGAGATCGCGCGACTGCATCGCGAGATCGGCGCCACAATGATCTATGTCACCCATGATCAGGTCGAGGCGATGACCCTTGCCGACAAGATCGTGGTCCTGCGTGCCGGCAAGGTAGAACAGGCCGGGGCGCCACTGGACCTGTACCGCGATCCGGACAATCTGTTTGTGGCCGGGTTCATCGGATCGCCTGCGATGAACCTGCTGCCGGCGCAACGCGCCGAAGGCGGGATCATCTGTCCTGCCCTTGGGTCAGACCTTATCCCCTGCGCGCCCCCTGCGCATGCACGCGACCTTGTCGCCGGGTTCCGTCCCCAAAGCCTGATGATAGTCAGCGGGGACAGTCATACAGTGGACATGACCGAAGCACTGGGCGGTGTTTCCTACATTCATTGCGCGCGCCCTGATCAACCTAAACTGGTAATCGAGACGAAAGGCGCACATGTCGAGCGACCAGACGCCAAAATCTCGATTCAGCCGAATCCGGCAGAAATGTTCCTGTTCGACAAAGAAACAGGGCTCAGACTGCGCTGACCGGCGGCTGATCAAGCCATTTGGGTCCTGTCTCGCACCAAGTCTTTTGCAATTTGCAATAGCTATTCGTTGCAAATCGGGACAGCCAGCCAGCCGTTCACCATGGCCATAAATTACTTTTGACTTCGGCACTGGCCAGACGCATTCCCGCGCCACACCAGTCTCGGAGAATACCATGTACAGACCCTATCACCGGCGCGCGAGGCCTGGCCCTTGCGGTTGCCATTGCCGTTGCGCCGTTCTCTGCCCCTGCCGCAACGCTCAACGCAGATGAGATCCTCACCCAGTTCAACCTTGTCGTCTTTGGCAATCATATGCTGAACAGTCAGGTTCACGGACGCGCCTTCATCGGCGGCAGTGTCACAGGCAGCGGCGGGTCAATGACGACAGGAAATTACGCACTGCCTGCGTCCGGTTTCGCAGATGTCAGCATTGCCGGAAGCCACGCCTCAGGCGGCATCAATACGGTGGGCGGTGCCACAGTCGAGATCGGCGGCAGCAATGCAGGCCATATCAACAATGCGAGCTCAGTCAAGGTTGGCGGGACAAGCACCCAAATAAACAGCCCGCTGCAACAGGGTGTCACCGGCCTGAACCTCGACGTGGCCATGGCCGCTTTGCGTGCCACGATGACCGCTGCCTCGGAAGCGGTGAAGGCGCTGGAACAAACAGGTACAGTGACCGCGCATTCACAAGGTGTGAATTTTGACGCCGCCCCCACAGACGGGCGCGTCGTTTATCACGTTGGTGCCGCTGATCTGACTGGGGGAAATATCGACATCGCGCTGAATGGTGCAGATACCGTATTGATCAACGTGTCAGGAAAGAACATTTCCTTTGGCCAGAACTTCAACACCAGCGAACACATCGGCGCAAACGTGCTTTGGAACTTCTATGAAGCCGAGACACTGACACTGTCCAACCGCTTTGTTGGCTCTGTCCTTGCGCCAAATGCCTCTTTCGCGAACAGCAACAACGTCTTCGGCTCTGTCGTTGTTAGCAGCTTCACTCAGGGTGGACAGATCCATCAGCAGGCATGGGCAGGCAGCCTGACCGGGGAAGCTTTCGACACCCCCGCCCCCGTGCCTCTGCCAGCAGCGGCGTGGTTGCTTCTCGGTGGGCTTGGAATGCTCTTTGGTCTGCGCCGCCGCAAGGCAGCCTGACCGGAACAGCAATCTGGCGATGCCGTGAACGACTGCGCGGCGCGAACCTTGCCATCGGCCCTTATCGCGCCACATACTGCGCTGTGTAAGGGCCGGACTCCATATGCTGAATGCACCACCGATCACCACAGGACAGGCGCTTCGTCTGCTGCGCCAAGGCTGGGAGGCACAGTCTTCAGGTGCGCTGCGTGCAAGCTGGATGCTGCATGGCCGCCCTGGCATTGGCAAAACCGAGATCGTGCAGACACTCGCCAGAGATATGGGTGCAAAACTGTTCGACCTGCGCCTGACCACGATCGAGCCGCAGGACCTGCGTGGATTGCCCTTCTTCGACATGGAGACGCGGCGGACGGTCTGGTATCGCCCCGAAGATCTGCCAGATGATCCGACCAGACCCTCGGTCCTGTTCCTCGACGAACTGACCGCCGCCCCCCCACATCTGCAACCCACGGTCTATGGTTTGTTGCAAGAGCGCCGCGTCGGGACCCATCATCTGCCAGATTCCTGTCTTGTGATCGCGGCAGGCAATATGGCCGAAGATGGTGCTATCGCCTATGAAATGGGCAGCGCCCTGTCAGACCGCCTGATCCATCTTCATCTGACCGCCAGCGCTGAAGACTGGATCGAGAATTATGCCATCCCACACCAGCTTGATCCGACCGTGATTGCCTTTATCCGGACGCGCCCAGATTGTCTGGACACGACAGAAGCAGCCCTGCGCGATGGCGAAATGATCGCCTGCACACCGCGATCTTGGGCGCGCGTCTCGACGCTGGTGCAGACCTTGCGCGACAGGGACTTGCGCAACATCGCTGTCGCTGGTGTCCTGGGAGAGGCCGTTGCCGCAGAATTCCGTCTGATTGCAGACGATATTGCAGCCACCGTCCAGCTTGAGGCGCTTCTGAACGCAACCGTCAAGGAGCGCGCAGACCTCTATCCGCCATCACTGCATGGCATGACAGCATTGACGTATGCATTGGTCGCGCGCGCCACGACTGAGAGCCTGCCCTCTGTCATCGAGATCATGGCCGAACTGCGCCAGCTTGGAAAGACGCGGGGTGCACCCTTCTCGGCCATGCCGCTGGCAGAACTCGGGACACATGGGTTCGAGTTGCTGATTGCGCGCGCGCTTGAACACGGATTGCAGGACGCTTTTCTGAACTCTGCCGCCTATGCCGAATATGCCGCAGAACGAAAGATCACAGGGCTTGAGTGATCCGCGCCATTCCCGCCGCGCAAGCCCGGCCCTGCAGGCGCTGACAGAGTTGGATCCGGCGCTTGCGGCGCTCGGCTTGTGGTGTCAGCATCGCGACGATGACGCGGTTGACCGGGTCACGACAGAGGGACACGTAATTCATTACGGGCCGGGGTTCGAAACCCTGCCAAGGCATGTGCAGATCGGTCTGGCGGGGCATCATATCCTGCATGTTGCGCTTCAGCATCCGGCGCGCATGGCGGCCATGCAACTGCGGCTGGGCGACGCATTCGATGCGGAAATCTGGCAGATTGCCTGCGACGCGATCGTGAACGAAACCATTCTTGCCGCCGAACATGCCTTGCCGCGCCCTTGCCTGACACTCGCGGCCCTGCTTGACGGGTCTGGCCCGGCATTGCTTGCAACATGGGACGCGGAACGGCTGTATTTCCGGCTCTCATCCGGAGACGGCGCGCGCGATGGACGCCTGAAATCGGCGGCACGGGCGCAGGGCTTCCAGCCTGACCTTCGACCAGGCGACGAAACCGATGCAACCGGCGGAGAGCTGGACGCAGGCGACTGGCGCGGCCATCTGGCACGCGCACTGGCAGCGGGCCGCGCTGCAGGCGTCGGACTGGGTGCAATGGGACACCATCTGGCTGATCTGCCACGCCCGACTATTGCGTGGGAACAGCTCTTGCGGCGCTGGCTAAGCGCCACGACCCTGCCGCGGCCTGC
>SKWJ01000230.1 GCA_007128995.1 Paracoccaceae bacterium | reverse complement strand
CGAAATCGAAGCGGCCATGAGCAAGGTCAGCGCCCGCGACATGGACGATATCCGCTTTGCCCAAGCCCAGATTCGCCGCTTCGCCGAAGCGCAGCGTGCCTCAATGACCGATATCGAGGTTGAAACCCTGCCCGGTGTCATTCTGGGTCACAAGAATATCCCCGTCCAATCGGTGGGCTGCTATGTGCCCGGTGGCAAGTTTCCAATGGTGGCATCTGCGCATATGTCGGTACTGACCGCCACAGTCGCAGGCGTGCCGCGTATCGTGGCCTCTGCGCCGCCACACAAGGGCGAACCGCACCCGGCCATTGTCGCTGCCATGCATCTGGGTGGGGCGCATGAGATTTATGTGTTGGGCGGCATTCAGGCCGTTGGGGCGATGGCGATTGGCACCGAAACGATTGAGCCCGTTCACATGCTTGTCGGCCCCGGTAATGCCTTCGTGGCCGAAGCCAAGCGCCAACTTTATGGCCGCGTTGGCATTGACCTGTTCGCAGGTCCCACGGAAACGATGGTCATCGCGGATGATACGGTTGATGCCGAACTGGTCGCGACTGACTTGCTGGGTCAGGCCGAGCACGGCTACAACTCGCCTGCCTGCCTGATCACCAATTCGCGCCGACTGGCCGAAGGAACACTGACCGAGATCGACCGACTTCTGGCAATCCTGCCGACAGCAGACACCGCCGGTGCAAGCTGGCGCGACTATGGCGAGGTGATCCTCTGTGACACGCATGAGGACATGCTGCGCGTGGCCAATGACATGGCCTATGAACATGTGCAGGTGATGACCGACCGCGATGATTGGTATCTGGAACAGATGCACAGCTATGGCGCGCTGTTTCTGGGCCCGCGCACCAATGTCGCCAATGGCGACAAGGTGATCGGCACCAACCACACATTGCCCACCAAAAAGGCCGGGCGCTATACGGGGGGGTTGTGGGTCGGAAAGTTCCTGAAAACCCATTCCTATCAGCGGGTGACGTCGGATGAGGCCGCGGCGCGGATCGGCGAATACGGGTCGCGCCTGTGCATGCTGGAAGGCTTCGTGGGTCATGCCGAGCAATGCAATATCCGCGTGCGTCGCTATGGTGGGCGCAATGTGCCTTATGGGGTCGCTGCGGAATGACACCCTTGAAGATGAAGGAAGCGATTGCGCCTTTTCAGCAGGCTGCCATGACGGCCACACCAGACGCGCTGCGGACTGCGCTGGGGCATCTGATGGCGGCAGATGCGACGGCAAACACATGTGCGCCCTTCGGCACACTGAAGGGGCCACAGGCGGTATACGATGCATGCTTCGCTCCGCTTCTGGCGGCGATGCCTGATCTGGAACGGCGCGACATGATCGTGCTGGCGGGAACCACGCCCGAGGGGCAGCATTGGGTCGGCTGCATGGGCACTTACATGGGCACATTTTGTGTACCTTTCCTCGATATCCCCCCCACCGGAATGCTGGCGCATATGCGCTATCACGAATTCTTCCGGCTGGATTCAGGGCGCGTGGTCGAGATGCAGGCGATCTGGGACATCCCGGAACTGATGATGCAGGCAGGCGCCTGGCCCATGGGGCCGCAGCTTGGGGCCTATATGGCGACCCCTGCGCCGATGACGCAGGACGGGCTGCGCGCCACGGGTGACGGACAGGCAGCGACAGATCATGTGCTGGCCATGTTGACGGATCTGTGCCGCCATCCCGCCGAGCCTGATCCCGCTGTGATGAAGCTGCCCGCATATTGGCACCCAAGGTTCAACTGGTACGGCCCTGCGGGTATCGGCACAGCGCGCGGCATTTCGGGGTTTCGCCACTGGCACCAGATGCCGTTCTTGCGCGCAATGCCCGATCGCGGGCTTGATAGCGGCGGGCTCCGTAGTCATTGGGTTGGTGAGGGCAACTATACTTGCGAAACCGGCTGGCCCAATATGCGACTGACTATCACCAATGACGGCTGGCTGGGCATTGCGCCCTCAGGCCAGCAGATCACTTTGCGCAGTCTTGATTTCTGGCGGCTGGAAGAGGGTCTGATCCGCGAAAACTGGGTTCTGGTCGATTTGCTGGACATGTGGGCGCAAATCGGCGTCGATGTTCTGGGTCGGATGCGCGAATTCAACAAGCGCCGCAACCTTGCCCCGATCCGGATCAGCGAAGGAGCGACCGTATGACTTTGTCGCGCACACCCTCTTTCGATCTGCATGGCAAACATGCGCTGGTTACAGGCGCTTCTTCTGGAATTGGCCTTGGCTGTGCCAGCGCACTGGCAGCCGCTGGGGCGCGAATCACGATGATCGCACGCGGGGCCGCACGCCTGGAAGAAGCTTGCGCGGCCATCATGGAAACGGGCGGCAAAGCTGCGGCACAACCCCTCGATATTGCGGATATCGCGGCAATGAAAGACTTCATCGCCGCGCAAGGTCCGTTCGATGTGCTGGTCAATGCCGCAGGCACAGCCCGCCACAGCCCTGCGCTGGACACCACCGAGGCAGATTTCGACGCGGTCGCGGCAGTCAACATCAAGGCCGCTTATTTTGCCGCGCAAGCTGTGGCACAGGGGCTGATGGCTTCAGGCAAACCCGGCAGCATCATCCAGATCTCCAGCCAGATGGGCCATGTCGGGGGCCTTGACCGCGCTGTCTATTGCGCCACCAAACACGCGGTCGAGGGCATGACGAAAGCCATGGCCATGGAATGGGGGCCGCATGGGATAAGGGTGAATACGATCTGCCCCACGTTCATCCTCACTCCGCTGACCAAAGCCACATTCGACAATCCCGAGCGCCGTGCCTGGATTGAAAGCAAGATCAAGTTGGGTCGCGTGGGCACTGTCGAGGACATCATGGGGGCCGTGCTCTATCTCGCTTCGGATGCAAGCAGCCTCGTAACCGGCACGGCACTGAAAGTCGATGGCGGGTGGACGGCAGGATGAATGCAAGTGGCAGGGTAACAGCGCAGGATGTGGCGCTTCTGGCAGGTGTCAGCCAATCGGCGGTCAGCCGGGTCTTCACTCCCGGTGCCAGTGTCGCCCCGGCAACGGCCGCGAAAGTGCGCGCAGCCGCCAAACGTCTTGGCTATCGGCCAAATTCGCTTGCCCGCGCCATGATCACCGGCAAAAGCCGGATTATCGGTCTGGTCGTTGCCTATCTTGACAATCAGTTCTACCCGGTCGCGGTGGAAAAGCTCAGCCTTGTGCTGCAGGCACAGGGCTATCACGTGCTCTTGTTCATGGCCGCGAATACCGCAGGCGAGATGGAGCGGCTGATGGAAGATCTGCTGGCCTATCAGGTCGACGGGATCATCACTGCATCCGTTGCCATCAGCAATGACGTCACCCGTCAATGCGCGCAGGCAGGTATCCCGCTGGTGATGTTCAACCGAGGTCAGCCGGGTGCGGGCCTGTCATCGGTGACATCTGCAAATGCGCTTGGCGGGCGCAAGGTGGCGCAATTCCTGCTGGCTGGCGGACATCAGCGGATTGCCCATATCAGTGGCTGGCAGGGGGCCAGTACAGGAAAGGATCGGGCGCGCGGGCTGATCGAAGGGCTGGCCGAAGCGGGATGCGAACCGCATGCCGTAATTGACGGGATGTATGATCGTGAGACAGCTGCCATGGCCGCACGTCACCTCATGGACACAGCAAGCCCGCCGGACGCGATTTTCGTGGGCAACGATCACATGGCGTTTGCCGTCATGGACAGTTTGCGCGCCATCGGGGTGCGCGTTCCGCAGGATGTGTCCGTGGTCGGTTATGATGATGTGCCGATGGCCGCATGGGGCGCTTATGATCTGACAACCGTGCGCCAACCGCTGATGCGGATGGTGGAAGCGACGGTCGAAACCCTTCTCGCACAGATCAATGATCCCGAACGCGCTGCCCAGAATCTGGAAATCGACGCACCGCTGATCCTGCGCGGATCGGCGCGGCGGCCTGAAGGAGGCGATGATGCAGGGGTTTGACCCGAGATGGCGCGATTTCCCGGACTATATTCTGGGCATAACACAAGAGATCTGGGAAGCGCGCGGGATTGCGCGGCTGACGGAGTATTATGGTCCCGACATTGTCGTACGGATGCCGGGCGGGATCTCGATAGGCAATCAGGGGGTCATTGCCGCGACGCTTGCCACCTTGGCCGAATTTCCCGATCGCAGACTACTTGGGGAAGATGTCATCTGGTCCGGCACCCCGGAAACGGGTATGCTGTCATCGCATCGGATCCTCTCGACCGCAACGCATACGGGCGACGGCGCCTTCGGCCCTGCCACCGGAAAACACCTGCGCTACCGCGTCATTGCCGATTGCCATGCACGCGCAGGTGTCATTGATGATGAATGGCTGATCCGCGACAATGGCGCAGTGGTCCGCCAGATGGGCTGGACACCAGAGGGCTTCGCCCGCGATCAGATCCAGCGTGAGGGTGGCCCGGAGAGGTGCACCCCGCCCTTCACCCCAGAGCGCGACCGCAAAGGCCCTTATGTCGGTCAGGGAAACCGAAATGAATGGGGCGCCCGGCTGGCCGAAACGCTGGAGCGGATCATGTCCGCAGATGTCGGCGCAATTTCACAGGTCTACGACCGTGCAGCGGCGCTCTTCTATCCGGGTGGGCAGGAGGGCTGCTCTCATGACGGTGCGGAAAGGTTCTGGATGGGCCTGCGCGCCGCTTTTCCTTCTGCCATTTTCACGATCCACCATGTCATCGGCCGCGAAGACCCGATGATGCCGCCACGCGCCGCGATCCGATGGTCGCTGGATGGCACACATGACGGCTGGGGCAGCTTCGGCCCTCCGACCGGCGCGCAGGTGCATGTGATGGGCGCCACCCATGCCGAATTCGGCCCCTGGGGCGGGGTGGATGGCCGCCACGTCTGGGGCGTCCGCCGCGACTACACGCTTTTCGACGAAACCGCGATCTGGAAGCAGATCGTCCTGCATACAGGTGAGACATGACCCCCGCCGAGATGGAAGCCCGTATCGTACGCTATGGCGAGCTTCGGCCCTGCAGGACTGCGTTCATCGACGCCCACACGCCCGGCAGCGACCGCAAGGAGAATTTCACCATCATCGGCGGCGGCGTGTCCGAGGCCGCCGACCAGCATGTGCACATCGTGGATACGCCGGGGTTCAACATCGGTGCCGCGGGCCAGCCGCCCTATTGCCGCAACTCGCTGCACAGCCACCGCACGG